>CAYWTU010000268.1:0-6062 GCA_964461275.1 uncultured Pirellulales bacterium
GCCCGCTTGAATCCAAACCTGTTCTCCATCGAAATGTGGGGCGGAGCGACGTTCGACACCTCGATGCGGTTCCTGCGCGAGTGCCCCTGGCAACGCCTGGTCTTGTTGCGCGAGAAGATTCCCAACATCCTGTTTCAGATGCTGCTGCGGGCCTCGAACGCGGTGGGCTACAGCAGCTATCCAGACAACGTGGTCCAGGAGTTCATCCGGGAATCGGCCGCGGCGGGGGTCGACGTCTTTCGCATCTTCGATTCGCTCAACTGGCTGCCCAACATGCAGGTGGCTATCGAGGCGGTGCGCAAGGCCGATCGACTGTGTGAGGCCGCCATCTGCTACACCGGCGACATCACCGACCCCAGCCGGACAAAGTACGACTTGAAGTATTACGTGGAAATGGCCAAGCAGCTCGAAAAGATGGGGGCGCACCTGCTGGCCATCAAAGACATGGCCGGGCTGTGCAAACCCTACGCGGCCCAGGCGCTCGTCAAGGCCCTCAAGCAGGAGGTGGGACTGCCTATCCACTTCCATACCCACGATACGGCCGGCGTGCAGGCGGCCTCGGTGCTCAAAGCCTGTGAGGCCGAACTGGATATCGCCGACGCCGCCTCGGGGCCGCTGTCGGGCATGAGTTCGCAACCAAACTTGGACTCCCTGGTGCAAGCGCTGCGGTTTACGCCGCGCGATACGGGGCTGGACCCTGCGGTGCTCGCGCAGTTGGCCCAGTATTGGGAAGCCGTACGCGAGTACTACGCCCCCTTTGAGGCCGGCATCATGGCGCCTACCGCCGAGGTTTATCGGCACGAAATGCCGGGAGGCCAATCGACCAACCTGATGCAGCAGGCCAAGGCGCTGGGGCTGGGCGAGCGCTGGCACGAAATCTGCCGCAAATACGCCGAGGCCAATCAACTCCTGGGAGACATCGTCAAAGTGACCCCCAGCTCCAAGGCCGTCGGCGACCTGGCTCTGTTCATGGTCACCAACAACCTTTCGGCCGATGACGTGTTGGATTCCAGCCGCGAGCTTTCGTTCCCGGAATCGATCGTCGACCTGGTGGCCGGCCGAATGGGCCAGCCGCCCGGCGGATTTCCCCAGGCCGTGCGCGAACGGATACTGCGTGGACAAGAGGCGGTCGAAGGTCGGCCCGGCGCCAGCTTGGATCCGGTCGACTTCAACGACGTGGCCAGGGAAGTTGAGAAGAAGATCGGTCGCGCGCCCGGCCCGCGCGATACGCTCAGTTACCTCATGTATCCGCGGGTGTTCGAGGAGTTCGCGGACTTCGATGACAAACATTACAACGTCAGCGCGCTGCCGACGCCGGTGTTCTTGTACGGCTTCGAACCGGGCGAGGAGATCGCCGTCGAATTGGAACCGGGCAAGATGCTGCTGACCAAGTTCAACACCGTGGGCGATCCGCATCCCGACGGTTATCGCACCGTGTTCTTCGAGCTCAACGGGCAGCCGCGGAATGTGACGGTTCAAGACCGTTCGCTCGAGGCTCAGGTGATCAAACACGTGGCGGCCGATCCAGCCGATCCGTGCCAGGTGGCGGCGCCGATGCCGGGACTGGTGGTCACGGTGGCGGTCAAACCGGGCGAGCAAGTGAACAAGGGCGCCCGGCTGTTGACGCTGGAAGCGATGAAGATGGAAACCACGGTCTATGCAGAGCGCGACGGCCGCGTGGCGGAAGTCATCGTGCAGCCGGGCACGCAAGTGGCGGCGGGCGATTTGGTGTTGCGGCTCGAGTGACGCCGGACTGACGATTCGCAAGTCGCGTCTCAGCAGCGCAACATTGGCCCCGCCCGTCGCGAATGAGTAGACTGAAGGAGGCCCGAAGAGGGAGAAGAGGGATCCGATCCAAGGACCATTGATGTCCTCCCAGCCTCCTGAACTACCCATCGAGGCAATGCTGGCTGACGACCGGACTGGGTCGCTGTGGCATTCGCAGGGTCTCCCGTCTGACTCCTGGAGTTGGCGCGAGCTGGCGGCTACGGCCGGCTTGGTGGCGGTGCTCGACCTGGCCATCTATCGCGGCCACGGTTACGCCGGCTACGCCCTGTTGTTCCTGGTGGCGCCGGCGCTGCTGTTGTGCGGGGCGCGCTGGCCCCTGGCCAACAAGGCGAGCTCAGCCCTGATCGCGGCGCTGCTCTTGGGGCTGGCGGCGCGAAGCCTTTGGTGCGGCAACGTCCTGGCGACGTGGTGCGGACTGGCGGGCCTGGTCGCACTGGCGTATCAAGCCGCTGGTCACACGGCGTTCGTATTCGAGACCGCGGCGTTCGGGCTCCTCATGTTCCCGTCGGGCTTGCGACGGGCGTTTCTATATCAGCAGATGTTGGGCAAGACCCGATTCAGCGGACCGCGCGTCGACGCGTTGGCGGTGGGACTGCCGCTGGCGGCACTGCTGACATTCGGCACGCTGTTCGTGTTGGCCAATCCCGACGTCGTCAGACTGTTCAGCGATCGCCTCGCCCTGTGGGTCGAGCGATTGACCGATTGGTTGGGGCGGTTCTCGTGGGGTGAGATTGCGTTCTGCACCATGATGGCGGTGATCGCCCTGGGGATGCTCAGGCCCAGTTGGACGCTCGACCTAGTGGGCGGCGAGCAGGCCGTCGGCACATCCGACGCACCGCGGCCGTCCGCGTGGTACGCCCCGGTGCGAAACACGCTGTGGGCGGTCAACTTGCTGTTCGTGGCCTATCTGGCGTTCGAGTTTCGTACGCTCTGGTTTCGCACGTTTCCCGCGGGGTTTCACTATTCGGGCTACGCACACCAAGGGGCAGCCTGGCTGACAGTGGCCTTGGCACTGGCCACCGCGATTCTATCGGTCTTCTTTCGCGGCGAGCTATTGGCCGACCCGCGGCTGAGCCGGTTAAAAAAACTGGGGAGCGGGTGGGCGCTGCTCAACGTGCTGTTGGCGGCGGCGGTGTATCACCGGATGTGGATCTATGTAGGCTTCAACGGCATGACGCGGATGCGAACCGTGGGCCTGTTGGGTACCACAGCGGTGGTGGGCGGACTGCTCTTGGTGCTGTGGAAAATATCGCGTGGCCGCAATTTTTTCTGGCTCTTGCGGCGGCAGCTATGGGTCTTGGCGGCGATGGTCTATCTGTACGCCGTGTTGCCGGTGGATCGCTGGGTCACCGACTACAACGTGTGGCAGATGCTGGCGGGCAACCTGGCCCCCAGCGTGCAAATTTCCGAGCACGCCAACAGCGCCGAGGGGTACTTGAGGCTGTCGCCTCTACTGGAGTGTCAGGACGAGACGATCCGCAAAGGCGTTCGGGCGCTGCTATCCATGCTGCATCGTCGAATGGACTCGACGCAGCGCTATGGCGCCAATCTCTTCAACACGGCGACGCGTCCTTTGCTCAACGAAGTCGCCACAAGCTACAACGAGTATCCAGTGGATGCTCCATACTGGAGCGCTTATCAAATCGCCCACGAGCGATTGCGGGCCGAACTGGTGCGCCGGCAGACCGAGTTGTCGCCGTCCATGGCTCAAGAAACCGAAATCCGCGACGCCTGGAACGACTTTCGCAGCTTCGCGTACCAGTGGTATTGATCGCGCCGTTTGTTCGGCTAGGCGATCGCGTCGCGAAATCTCTTGGCGTGGCGATTCGGCAACGCCGTTGTTGACGATTCACCACGACTTTGCGATCTCAACTTCGCACGCCAGGCCGTTTTCGCTCGGCGCAACATCTTGCGCGGCAAACGGTTAGCGAATCACGACAGAGACTTTAGCCGCTTCTGGCATCGGCTTTGCCTCCGGATGGTTTCGTGCCACGAGGTCGAGGGGCGACGCGTGGCGCGTGTGCTCACTTTCTCATTGTTCGGTCTCGACCGACCCACCCCCAAGGCGTATCACTCCCATGTCGTTGCTCACCTCGCGATCCAGCCGCTCGCAGCGCCACTCCTCTCGTCAACGCAGTTCCAAACTGCGGCCGTTTCTTCGCCACGAGGCGCTCGAACGCCGCAACCTGATGGCCGTCGTCGCCACCGACCTGCCGGACTACGCCCCCGGCGCCACGGCAAACATCTACGCCAGCGGGTATCAAGTGGGCGAGGCGGTGCAGTTTCAGGTGCTGCACAACGACGGCACGCCCAATACCGGCGGCGGGCACGCCCCTTGGACGGTCGTGGACGGGAGCTTGCAAGACCTGGACGGCCTTGTCGACGGCAATATCCACACCACTTGGTACGTCGATCCGGACGACTCGAATCACTCCTCGTTCGACCTAACCGCCCTTGGTTTGTCGTCGGGCGCGTCGGCCATGACCACGTTCACCGACGTCGGCAGCACTCTGAGCCAGTTCGCCAACAAGCCAAGCACGCAGTACCAAACGGGCAGCCTGAACGCCAGCAATTCGGCCTACGTCGAAGGCGACAGCATTCCGTTCCGCTACCTGGTCTCCGACTTGCGCGAAGACGCCTGCGTGGTGCTGGACATCATCTACCAATTCCAGTCGAGCGCCGCGGGACCGCGGACCTACGACTTCTTGACGACCGACAATGTCACCCAGGGCGTCACCGACACCGAGCGGTTTGGGCCCAACAACGCCTCCAAACCGTCGGGCTTTGGTCTGACTTCCAGCACGAATTTGCTCAACGTCGCGATTCCCGACGACCCCAGCATTTCGACCGACACCGGAGGAAGCTTCCGCGTGGCCAGCAACGTGCCGGTGAGCCTGGTCTCGGTCTCGACTCCGGTGATCAGCAGCAGCCCGGATGAAAAAGTGATCCGGCTGGTGTTGCAGTTGGGCGACGACGGCGACGCCACCCCGAACGAAAACATCGTCGACCTGGGCGTGTTCTGGGGCGGTCACTTGGCCCGCGACACCGACTACGCCGGCGCCAACAACGGCGCCTCCGACGCCCCGGGCGCTTCGTTCCACATGCGAACCGAAGGTTTCCACGATAAGAATTGCGACGGCGACAAGGACTCCGGCGAAGACAACCTGGGGGGCGGCGACCGCAGCATCCAAGGGGGCGTGGTGGTCAACACCAGCCTGGCCTGGGAAAAACGCCGGGCCGACACCGGCGCCCTGCAAGGGGGCGCCACGTTCACCCTCACGCCCAACCCGTTCACGGGCTCGGGAGTATTGACGATCGTCGACAACGGCGCGGGCGACCTCGACCCCGACGCCGGTCAGATTCAGATCGACGACATCAAGTTCGGAACCTACACCATCACCGAGACCGTCGCGCCCGCGGGCTTCACGCTCGACCCCGACAACACTCGCGTGCAAAGCGTCACAACCGCGGCGCCAGTGGCGGTGGTGGGAACGCAAGACGTGGACGACGCGGGCGTAACCGACGAGTCCGACTTCCACAATCCGCTGCAACTGGGCAGCATAGCCTGGGAAAAACGCAACGAGGCGACCAGCGCACTGCTCGGCGGCGCCACCTTCACGATCACCGCCAATCCGCTTACCGGCTCGGGCACCCTGACGGTCGTCGATGACACCGACGGCGTGACCAGTTCGGGCGATGTGGACCGAAATCCCAACCCAGGCCAATTCCTCATCAACGACGTGCTCTACGGCACGTACACCGTGACGGAGACCGTGGCCCCGTCCGGGTTCCTCATCGATGACGCCCCCTCGAGAACCGTGACCGTCAGCCAGGCGAATTTAAACGCGGTCATCGGCGTGCAAGGCGCGGTCAACGCCGGCAACACGAACACGTCGGACTTCTTCAACCCCGCGGTAAACGCGCAGATCAACATCGACAAAGAAACGGTCGACGACACGGCCAGCGGCGATGGCATCAACATCCTCGCCGGCGAGTCGATCAATTGGCTTTACACCGTCACCAACACGGGCAACGTCCCGCTGTCAAACATCACAGTGACTGACGACCAGGGCGTTACACCGACCTACATCAGCGGCGACGCGAACAACAACAGCGTATTGGAGTTGACCGAGACGTGGATTTACACCGCCGCGGGTACGTCGGTCGCGGGCAGCTACAACAACATCGGCTCGGCCACGTGCAACTTCACCGATTCGTCGGTTACGGTCCACAATGCCAGCGACAGCGACCCCACCTCGTACTTCGGGGCCGAT
>CAYWTU010000269.1:0-5198 GCA_964461275.1 uncultured Pirellulales bacterium
CAAGAACCCGTCGCGGTCGATGTCGCCGATGGCCACACCTCCTCCGGCCCCCGTTTCGGCCAAGCCGGCCAGACGGGCGGCATCCGTAAACCGTGGGATGTCGTCGTCGGCCTGGGAAGTTGGCAAATCGAGACGATCTTGCCCGGCAACGGACTGCGGATGCTCGCCGAGCAGGGCGGCCAAAACGTTTTCCAGCCACACAAGTCCCAGCGTGTCGGGCGGCTGCGCGGCGCGATACTGCCGAAGGCTGTGCAGTGCTTCCCGAGCGGCCTGGCTCGCCGGGTCCGACGTAAGCGGCTGCGGAGGAAAGACCAGCGCCGCCGGCCCGTCGTTCGACCTAGCCGTTTCCTCTTGCAGACGGCGCAATTGAGCCAACATGCGCACGCGATGCGCCGCAGAGACCAGACCCGTGTCGCCCAACGTTTCGGCCAGGTCAACCGCCTCATCGCTAACCGTCAGCGCTTGGTTAAGATCGCGGCGCCGGACGAGCTGCTCGGCCAACTGCAGTCGCAACCGACACGTGGCCGCTGGATCGCCATCGCCAGCGGCGAGTTGCCGTTCCAAATCATTAAGCGTGCGCTGGCCATACAGTTCGTTGTACGTATCGGCGATTCGGCGCGCGGCCTCGGCCAACTCGTCGTCCGGCGACAGCTCTGGAAATCCGTAATCGGGCGGCCGAACGAAGATCGCGTTGAGCAGTCGAAACGGCGAGACGGCCAGGCCTAGCGCGACGAGCAAAGCCGCCGCCGTCGCGGCAGCCATCAGCGCCCACCGGCGCCAAGGACGAACTGTCTGCGGTTGGTTCAACTCAACCTCAATGCAGCGAATACAAGACGAGGTTGATGGCTATCTTGGCGGCGTCTTCGCGAACGTAGCCCCGGCATTCCAGCGACTCGTGCTTCTCCAAAGCGCAGCTCAAATCGAATGGCGAGAATACGACGCCGTAGCGTTCGTCCAAGAGAACCCCTTCCAGGGCCGGCTCGACATCGACGATTTGGGCCGAAAGCCCTCCCTTGGCGCCGGCCGGCGCGGGGTCGCGTCGCCGGACTTTCCGGATGTCGAAGCCGCTAAAATCGGTCTGCAACAGCGCGTGCGTGGCGGGGATGCGTTCCAAGGGATTCTGGGGAAAGATCGCCGCCAATTCTCGCCGCACGGCTCGGGCAAACGCCTCGCTGCCGCAGACGGCGTCGATCATCACCATCCCGCCCCGTTCGACGAACGTCTTGAACTGCGATCGTTCGGCCGGCGACAGCGAGAATTCGTTGCGGCCATGCACAAACAACAGGTGGTACTGAAATAGCGACTTATCGGTGAGCGTCAGCTCGTGCTTGTCGGTATCGACGCGCATTCCCAACTCGTCGGACAGCGCCCGTTGCAAGTTGATTAGCGCCGCCGGCGCGGCGTCCCAGCCGCCGGGGTGGCGGAGCTTGGCGATTCGCAGTTTCGCCCGTTCCAGCGGGTCATCTTGGCGATGGCGATCTTTCTCGGGCAGGTTCTCCAATTTGTACTTCACTTCGCGGTTCGTGGCGTAGGCCAGTACGTTGACGCCGATGGCGTTGGTCGCCTGGACCTTGACGCGGACCTCTGCCGGCAGCGGTTTGGCCCGCCCCGGTTGGGCCAACTCCCAATAACAGCCCAGGTTCTCGGGACAATACACCACGCTGGTGCGGCAGCCGACATCAAGTCCGTGAAGCGGCGGCATGTAATCGGGATCGACCGGCTCCTCGGCCACCCAAATTGGATGGTCGCGCGGCAGCAGCCGCAGTTCGTGTCCGGGCTCAGGAAACATCTGTTTCATCAGGTCGCGAAAGCCGGCGTCGAACTCCCCTCCCTCGCAGCACGCCTCGGCGAAAATGAATCCGCCACGATCAATATATTGCCGCAAGGCTTGCACCTGCTCCGGGGCAAAGTTGGGCCGCTTTTTCCCGCTGATGAACAAGACCGGGGCCTCTAGGTAATCGTCGGCGGTGGCGCTGGCGGCGTCGATCACCTGCCAAGCCAGCTCGCGCTTCCATTTGGTTTCCGTGTAACTTGTCAGATTGGCCGCGTCGTTGCGATGATGCCGCCAGTCGTCGCCGCCGTGCCGGAGTTTGGCCATCACCACGGGCCGCCGTCCTTTGGAGAGAAACAACAAAGCGAAGCTGGTGGCAATGTCGGGGTCCTTTTCGACGAAGCCCACGCCGGCGAAGAACCCCGACACGTTGTCTTGAGAACGCACCAGCATGTCGGCGCCCTCGCGATACCAATCGTGTCCGCCCAGGAATCGCTCGGCCGACATCCGGCCGGCTCGCTCCATGCCGTACAAGTAATACAGCACCCAACCGGTGCCGCCCGGATTGTGCCGCACGCTGAAGTTTCGTCCCAGCCAGTCCAGCCCTTTTTCCAGCGCCAGGTTACGGTCCTGCGATCCGCAGCAGAGCACCTGATTGCCCTGGACCTTGGCGTCGGCCTCGTGAAGCCGGCTGGAGGCGATGATGACCGAGCTGATGCCGGCACAGGTCATGCTGCCGCTGCCACCGGTCTTTTCGTGGTAGCCCCACGAACCGTCGGCGTTTTGCATCTTGAGCCAGTAGTCGAGCGCCGCCTTCCAAGCGCCGTCCTCGACCTGGACGCCGACCCGCTCGGCCTCGTGCAAAGCCAACAGGGCGTACTGCGAATTCGAGTTATCGGCGTTTTCCGAAGGGTAACCCCACCCGCCCCGCACTGAACCCTGTGCCACCTGTTTGGCGACCAACCAGTTGGCGTTGCGGGCGATCAGCGCCCGATCGCGCGTCGGCGTGGCCATGCAAAAGACCATGGTCTGCAAACTGGCGGCATAGGTCTTCGTGGGTTCAACCGCCCGTAATTGCCGCAGGGCCTTGGCCACTGCCTCATCGTCGGGGGGCACGCCGCAGCTCAGCAGCGCCAGCGTACACAACGAGGTGACGCCGCCCGGTTGCACATCGCTGTATTCCTTCCAAGTGCCGTGGGGAGCCTGTTGCCGCTTGAGATAGTTGACGCCCGCCTCGATCGATTCGTTGACCATCCGGGCGTCCACCTGGGCTTGGACCGCGCCGGAAGATAGGCCTGCCCCCGCCGCGAGCGCAAAAGCCCCCAGGCGCCGGCGCAAGCCGACCGGCAAGGTGCGGCGATCATCGTTTGGATCCATTCCCATGTTCATCCACCGGTCTCATTATCCCGCGAGGGTCGGGGCGGGGCAATCCGGTGGAACTCGGAGAGGCGAACGGCACACGTTTTCAGGCTATCATCGCTGCAGAGTACGACGGACCCCGCGACCTACATCCATTCCGAGATGACTATTGCATGCCGCTCGTAGTGAATACCGCCGCGTTGGCGGCCGCGGTGCTGTGCCTGGCCGTGGCTAGCGGCGTAGTCCTGGCGCTTCTGGCGTGGCGAACCGACTTGCCGGGTCGGGCGATGCTCAAAGCGCTGTTGGCGAGTTCGATGTTGGCGCCGCTGTACGTTCAGGCCGCCGCCTGGCAGGCGGGCTTCGGCATTCAAGGCTGGCAGGCCGTCGTCCTAGGAACTTCTCCGTGGCTGGTGGGCTTCTGGGGCGCCGTTTGGGTCCACACTTTGGCGGCGATCCCCTGGGTTGCGGCGCTCACTTCGATGGGGCTCATGCAAGTCGAACCGAGTCTGGAAGAGCTGGCGCTTCTCGAAATGCCCCCTTGGCGCGTCGTCTGGCAGGTGACGCTCCGCCGCGCTGCCGGTCATATCGTGGCGGCTGCCGCCTGGACGGCGGCTAGCGTGGCAGGCGAAATGACCGTCACCGACTTGTTCGGCGTGCGGACGTTTGCCGAACGGCTGTATGTCGAGCTGGCGATCGGCGGCGAGCCCGGCGAAGCACCGCGTTTGGCCCTGCCGGGCGTCATCACGACCATGGCCCTGTTGGCGTTGGTTGCTTGGTCGCTGCGCGGGATTGCTTTACGCCCACGCGGCTCGGGCCCCCAGCGCAAGGTGACATTTCGTCTCGCCGGTTACCGTTGGCCGATCGCCTGCCTGGCCGCTCTTTGCATCGTGGCAATGACCGCCGTGCCGCTTGCCAACTTGGCCTATCAGGCAGGAATCGTCGTCGAAACATGGGGGGAACAACGCGTCCGCTCCTGGTCAGCCTGGCGGTTGGCGGCGGTCGTCGCCGACAGTCCTTTCCGGTTTTCGAGCGAGTTGGCTTGGACCGGGCAGTTAGGCGTCCTGTCCGCGACCGCCGCCGTGGCACTGGCGTTGGTCCTGGCATGGTGGTCGCGCGCGACCGCCTGGCGGGGCGCCGCGGCAACGTGCCTGGCGGCTCTGAGCCTGGCGGCGCCGGGACCAGTCGTCGGGCTGGGATTGATCCGGCTCCTGGATCGGCCCGACTGGCCGGGGTTGGTGTTTCTATACGACCACAGCCTGGCGGCGCCGCTGTTGGCGCTGGTCTTCAAGACGTTCGGGGTCGCGCTGCTCGTGCTTCGTGCCGCGCTGTTGGCGATCCCTATGGTCGTATGGGATGCAGCAGCGCTCGACGGACTGGTCGGCTGGCGACGACTTGTACATGTGACTCTGCCGCTGGTAACGAGACCGCTGACGGCGGTCTGGCTGGTGACGCTGGCCATGGCGGTAGGCGAGCTATCGGCCACGATCTTGGTGCTTCCCCCACGGGTGACCACGCTGGCGGTGCGCGTTTCGACGCTGACTCATTATGGCGTTGAGGACCGCCTCGCCGGCCTCTGCCTGACCGTTTGGTTGCTTTCGGCCGGCCTGGCGTTGTTCGTCGCGCGATTCTGGCGCGGCCCGGACGATCATCGCTAGCAGGCGCTGCCAATCGGCCTTGCCCCGGTCGCGACGTCATCCGACAATTGGGCCAGAGGGCGCCGCCTTGCGCCTGAGCGCGCGCACATGCGCGCGGCGACAACTTCGAGAAAGGAATCGCACATGATTGCCAGCGCCATGGAACCTCGCCCCCCACGCCGCTTGCTCCCAATGGCCGGCGCACTGGCCCTGGCCGTCGCTTGTTCGGCGCAGGCGCTGGGGGATGAAATTAGGACTGAGCTTACCGGTTTGCACCTTTGTTGCGGCGGCTGCTCGGCTGCCCTGGTCGAGGCGCTGTCAGACGTTGCGGGGGTGAGCAAAGTTGAGGTAAGTCAGGAGGACGCCACGGCGACAGTTGTCGCGGTGGATGCCGCGACGGCTGCCGCCGGGGCGCCGGGGCCCTCTCGGCTGCG
>CAYWTU010000269.1:5208-6029 GCA_964461275.1 uncultured Pirellulales bacterium
ACGCGACGGCGAAATGTGTCGCGGTGGATGCCGCGCAGGCCGAAGCGGCGCTCAAAGCGGTTGCCAAAGCCGGGTTTGGCGCGGCCGTGAAACAACGAGGTAAAGCAGTCGAATTCCCGGTGGAGAAGCTGGAAGGGGACCGCAAGGCCGACCGGGTGACGTTCGATGGGGTGCATCTGTGCTGCAAAGGCTGCGTGCGCAGCGTGCTTGAGGCGTTCGCCGGAGCGCCGGAGATCGCCGCCGTCGATTGCGATCTGAAAAAACGGACGGTCACGCTCACCGGGCAAGCCATTCCGTTGGCGGCGGCGCGAAAGCGGCTCGTTGCGGCCGGATTTTATGGCACGGTCGCCAAGTAACCGTTTATTTCCTCCGCGCACGCCATGCCACGCATTTGTTCCATTCCTAGCGCGCAGACATGGGCGATGTTGATCGGCGCGGCGTGCTGGCTTACGGCGCACCGGGCACACGCGGTTGAAGATGTGTTGTTCCGCTACGAAGGCCAACCCCAACGGATAACCGGCCGTGTTCTCACCACGGCGGAGGACGGCGGGCTGCTGGTCGAAGGTCGCGACGGGTCGCTGTGGACCGTGACGCCCGAGGATCTGCTGGAGCGCAAAAGCGACAATGAGCCGTTCGAGCCGTATTCGCAACAGGAGCTGTCGGGACGGCTTATCGAGGCGCTGCCCGCCGGATTCGACGTCCACCGCACGGCGCACTACCTGGTTTGCTACGACACGACCAAGGCCTACGCGGTGTGGGTCGGCAGCCTGTTCGAGCGTCTGTACGCAGCCTTCGCCAACTATTGGACGAACCGCGATTTC
>CAYWTU010000270.1:0-6026 GCA_964461275.1 uncultured Pirellulales bacterium
CGGCCGGCCTCCCCACGGAATGGGCACCCGATAAGAATATCGCCTGGCAGGTGGAGCTCCCCGGCGCCGCCTGGTCGCAGCCGGTGGTTTGGGGAGACCGAATCTATGTCACCACGGCGGTAACTCAGAACCAACAGAAACCGCTCGTTGGCCAGGAAGGAGATTACGGTCGCGGCGGTCGCGGGCGGCGCGGACCGGGCGGCGGCGAACGGAACCCAGACGGCGAACGCCCCAACCCCGAAAAGAAAGAGGCGACCGATCGCGGCGCGGACAATGCTCCAACGGAACCGGTTCGCCCGCGCGGCCAAGGTCGGGGCCGACCCGGTGGCGGACCAGGTCGGCCGGGCGCGGGGGGTCCGCCTCCGGAGGATGAATACCGCTGGTTGGTCATGTGCCTGGACGGCACGACGGGGAAAGTGCTTTGGGAGCAGCAGGCCCACGTGGGCAAACCGAGCATTCCCACGCATCGCACGAACACCTACGCCTCGGAAACGCCCGTCACGGACGGTCAGCGCGTCTACGCCTACTTTGGCATGACCGGCCTGTATTGCTACGACATGGACGGCGGTTTGGCGTGGCAGAAGAATCTGGGAAGTTTCCCGATGATGCTAGGCTGGGGCACCGGCAGTTCGCCGGTATTGGTCGACGACATGGTGGTGATCCAATGCGACAACGAGCGCGAATCGTTCATCGCGGCGCTCGACAAGAAATCGGGCGAAGAGCGGTGGCGCGTCGCCCGCGAGGAACGCTCGAATTGGTCCACGCCGTACGTCTGGACCAACGCCCAGCGGACTGAAATCGTCACCGCCGGCGGGGGCAAGGTGCGCTCTTATGCCCCGGCCGACGGCACATTGTTATGGGAGATGGGGGGCATCAACGGCCGCTGTTCGGCCACGCCTGTCAGTACCGCCGAAATGCTGTACCTGGGCTCGGGGGGCGGACCGGCAGGGCCCGGTCCGCTGTTTGCCATTCGGGCCGGCGGCAGCGGAGATATTTCGCTCGAAGACAACGCCACAAGCGGCGAATTCATCGCCTGGATGACCAAACGCGCCGGCCCGGCTTTGGCCTCGCCGCTGTTGCACCAAGACCGCATTTACGTACTCGACCAACGCGGCGGAATCGTCGGCTGTTACGACGCCAAGACCGGGCGGCAACTGTTCAAACAGCGATTGGACAACGGCAAGGGGTTTACCTCTTCGCCGTGGGTCCTCGGTGACAAGGTGTTTTGCCTGGATGAATCGGGACAGACGTTTGTCCTCACGGCCGGCGATAAGCTTGAGGTGGCGGCGGTCAATAAGCTTGACGACACGTTCTGGTCGAGCGCGGCCGTGGTCGGCGATCGACTCTTGCTGCGGGGCGTGAACCGACTGTACTGCATCGGCGCTCATTAGCGGTTCCCCAGGCAGGAGTCCGGCGTGGGACGCGGCTGTTTGTTGTGGTTGATGCTGTTTGCCGCCGTCGTCGCGGCATTGCGACATTTTCTTGCGCCGCTGTATGACCCGCCCGCCACCTGGATCGTGCCGCTGGTCGCCGGACTGTTCACCATGTTTGGCCTGGGGGCGCTATGGGGTGGACGGCTGGCTTGGCGTGACTTGAAAACGCTGCGTCGGGCGATCGCCGGCGCACCGCGCATCGATGGCCACCCCGCGGCGGCCTTCGGCCGTGTCGAGCCGGAAGGCGAGCCGCTGTTCACGCCGTTCGGCCAACATGCGTGCGTTTGTTACGAATACGAAATGCGCCGCCCCACCGGTTCGACAACAGCGTCGGCGCCGATGGACGCCGGCCTGGGAGGTTTTCGCGCCGAACCGTACGTCGTGCGAAGCTCCCAAAAGGCGATGGGGGTGTTCGGCGTTCCCGATTTTACCGAGCAGCCGGAGTTGCCGGCGATCGGTTGGGAATGTTACGTGCGGGCTCGCGCGCATCTGGCCCACACTCCATTCAAGCAGATGCACGGGGCGAATGTGGCAGGGCTGTATCGGACGCTGATGGAGGCCTGGGCCGACGACGACGGCAGCGTCGATTTGCATTGGCAGCGCGTGGCCGACGCCGGTGAGTGGCTTAATGCGCCGAAAGTGACCGAGTGGCTGGTCAAGTCGGCCGAGCAGGCGGCCCTGCTGGAACAGCCGGCGACCGCCTCGCCCACCGCGAAGAATGACGCATACGCGGATGACGTGAATGACGCGGACGATGAGGAAGATGAGGAAGACGACGACGAGTTGGACGAGGGCGACGTTATCGAAACCGCGTTTGAGACTGCCCCGGACCTCCCTCGGCTGGTGGAAAAATTCCTGCCCGTCGGCCAAGAGGTGTGTCTGTTTGGCGTCTACTCGGCTGCGCATGACGCTTTAACTCCGAGCATGCAGCGCCACGCCGTCATGCTCCGCGTGATGCGCGGTCACCCGGAACAAGTGCTGAGTCGGCTGCGCGCCAAGGTTCGCGGCCAGATTATAGGGGGATTGTTCCTGTTGGCTTTGGTCGCGGGGGCGCTGACGCTGGGCACGACGCTGTATCGCCTGAGTCCCAAGACCAAGCAGAACCATGCGGCGGCGCTGTCTCGCGCCGTCCGTCAAGGAGACGCCGCGACCCTCAAGGACTTACTGGGGCGAACTGAACTTGAGGAGTTGACGCTGGCCGACCCGCCGCTGCTCATGCAGGCGCGAGACCCTGAGATGGTGCGGCTGCTGCTCGATCGGGGCGTCAATCCCAACCGGGCCAGTTCGTCAGGCGAAACGCCGCTCATGCAGGCCGCCGCCAGTGGTCAGGCAGAAATTGTGCGGTTGCTCATTGCCGCCGGGGCCGACCTGAACGCCGTCGATCCCCGTTACGGCTCTACGGCGCTGATCCGGGCGCTTGACGCCGAACGGGACGAAACGGCGCAAATCCTGCGCGAGGCGGGTGCCAGCGACGAAACCGTGGACGAGCGCAACGGCACGGCAATTGATCCAAGCAACAGCCCGACTGTGGCGGCGTGCGTGCGTTATATTGAGGCGATTCACGCCGCTGACGCTGTTGTGCTCAAGCGACTCTCGGCTGCCACGCGAAAGGCCGATTTTGACGACGTGGACTACGAAGAGTGGCGCAGCGTCCGACCGGTGGGCGATGTGCATGCCTCGGGCTACGCCCACGACACGGCCGCGACCATCACGATCACCGGGCCGTGCCCCGGCGGTTACCCGGTGACCTGGGTGTTTCAAATGGCCAACGAAGCGGGCGAGTGGAAAGTGCTCCGCGAGCGGTGGTTGACCCGGGCGATTCGCGAGGCAACAGGCAACTAGGCGCCGATCCCGATACCCCTGGTAAGCGGCGTTTGGCGCACTGAATTTGCGTTGCACCAACGGGACGGCGTAACATGACTGCCGTTGGCGCCTCGCCACGAATCGCCTGGACAACTGTGGCCGACCACTCGGGCGTTGCATGGCGTGCGTCGTCGTCCTCGATCCTCTACCGAAAGTCGTGTCGCCATGCATATCGTTTCTGTCGGCCGGTTCACCATTGCTGCGATCGTATTCTCGGCGGTCATTTCGGCGCAGGCCGACAACTCAGACCGCCTCGGTCGCCAGTTGGAAGGTTTCTCGCTCAAGAGTCACTTCGGCAAAGAGTACACGCTTCAAGACTTCGCCGACCGCGATGCGGTGGTGGTGGTGTTCCTAGGAACCGAGTGCCCGCTGGCCAAACTGTACGGGCCGCGATTGGCCGAGCTGTCGCGAAAATGGGGCGATCGCGTGGGCTTCATCGGGATCGACTCGAACCAGCAAGACTCGCTGCAGGAATTGGCGTCCTATGCGCAGCGGCACAAGCTCGAGTTTCCGCTGCTGAAGGACCCAGGCAACGTCGTGGCCGATCAGTTTGGCGCCGAGCGCACGCCCGAGGCGTTCGTCTTGGATAAGCGGCGCGTCGTCCGTTATTGGGGTCGCATTGACGATCAATATGGCTTTGCCGACGGCGTCGGCTACCAGCGCCCCTGGCCGACGCGCGCCGATCTGGTCGAGGCCGTTAACGAAGTGTTGGCCAACCAGCCGGTCAGCGTGCCGGTTGCCAAGAACGTCGGCTGTCTGATCGGTCGCGTTCGCGCCGTCCACGATTCCGCGACCGTCACATTCTCCAATCAGATTGCAAGAATCTTTCAGCAACATTGCGTGGAATGCCATCGTCCGGAACATATCGGGCCATTTTCGCTGACCGACTACGCTGACGCAGCAGGTTGGGGCGAGATGATCCGCGAAGTGGTCGAGCAGGGTCGGATGCCTCCTTGGCACGCGGCAGGCGAGCGCGGCAAGTTTCAGAACGACTTGCGGATGTCTGCTGAGGAAAAGCAGTTGATCGCGGACTGGGTCGCAGCCGGCTGCCCCGAGGGCGATCCGTCGGAGTTGCCGCCGGCCCGCGAATTTGCCGAAGGTTGGGCCATGGGCGAGCCCGACCAAATCGTTTACATGCGTGACGAGCCGGTCGACGTTCCGGCCGAAGGCGTCATCGACTATCACCATTACGTCGTAGACCCCGGCTGGACCGAGGATAAGTGGATCATGGCGGCCGAGGCGCGGCCCGGCAGCGCGGAAACGGTGCATCACATCTTGGTGTTCGTCGTTCCACCGGGACCATTCGGACAAGGCGAGGCGCAGCCTCGCGGCCGGGTCGGACGGACGTCTGACAGCCAACGGCCAGACGAAGGGCGCGGCCAGCCGGCCGGCGAAGCCGACGAACGCGCTGGGGCAGCCGACGAACGTCGCGGGCGGTTTCGCCGCGGCGGAAGCGGCCCCGGAGCGGGGGGGGGCGGTTTTGGACGCGGTGGCGGATTCGGCGGGGGAATCGGCGGCGGAAACCTGATTGCAGGCTACGCCCCGGGCATGAATCCCTTTCTCATGACCGATGGAACCACCGCCATGCACGTGCGCGCCGGTTCCAAACTGCTGTTCCAGATGCACTACACACCCAATGGCACACCGCATCGCGATCGCAGCTACGCCGGCTTTCGCTTCGCCGATCCCGACAAGGTGCAATATGTGGCCCGCAGCGCCGCCGCGGCCAACCCTTTCTTTGCCATTCCTCCGGGAAACGACAACTACGAAGCGACGGCCGAAAACGTGTTCGAGTACGACACGGTGATCGCAAATTTGACGCCGCACATGCACATTCGCGGCAAGTCATTCCGCTATGAAGCCACTTATCCTGACGGCAGGCAAGAAGTGCTGCTCGACGTTCCGGCCTACGATTTCAATTGGCAAACGACCTACTACCTGGCCGAACCCAAACCGATTCCCAAGGGAACGAAGCTGCTCTGCACGGCGCATTGGGACAACTCGGAAGGGAATCTATCGAACCCGGACCCCACGAAGACGGTCACTTGGGGAGATCAATCTTGGGAAGAGATGATGATTGGGTTCTATGTGGAGGTGTTCCCCAAAGGACAGGCGCCTCCACCGGGCAACATGCGGCGAGGGTTCAGCCAACTCCAGCCGGAGAAGATGTTCGCGGCCTTGGATGCGAACCACGACGGCAAACTGACGAAAGACGAATTGCCCGACCGGATCGGCGAGCGGCTGAGCATGGCCGACACCGATCGGGACGGCGCCGTCAGCCAGGAAGAGTTGGCCAACTTGCTGAAGCTGTTTTCTGGCTTCCAGCGCCGCGGGCAGGAATAGCGCCTCGGTTCGAACGAGGCCGTCGGCGCGACGTTCAACGACTGCCTGCGGAGTCGTCGCGTCGCCAACTACCCATTGGCGGGTAACGCTTGCTTCTCCTGGGCGCGTCTGGTAGGGTCGCGCAAAGTGTCGTTCCGCTGACCTGGCAACATAAGGAGTCGCTCATGAGTCGCCGCACGCATCTGGCTGCCTGGGCGGTCGTCTGTCTGGCGCCGACGGTTTGTCTCCTGTCGACAAGGGTTGCCGCTCGACCGATCTATTGGGCGTCGGCTCCGGCGGCCAGTCAAATCGAGGTTATCGCCTCGGCATTGGACGGTGCGCTCACCGCCAGCGCCTCGACCAATGTCTTCAGCACGTCGGCCGCGACGGCCGATCTCCAAGGCGCCG
>CAYWTU010000271.1:0-6019 GCA_964461275.1 uncultured Pirellulales bacterium
GGCCTCTCCCAGGGGGAGAGGTGCAAAAGGAGGAAGTTATTTTTCGGTCGTTCCTCAGCGTCAGGGAGCGCCGATTGCCCATTTTGCATGAGTTGCCGCTACGCGGCCGCCAAGCAACCTGACAACGGGCCCGTCGTTCCCGTTGATTCCAGCGCACCGAGGACGTTGTTTGTCGAACTCTAAGAAACCTAGGCCTTGGAAGGGGATTCCCGAAACGCCCCGCAATGGGCATAATGGGCCGTTCTACGCTGAACTACAGGAAAACCCGTCATGTCGATCCGTCCGCGAAAAAAGGCCTTCAAGAAGCGCAAGAACCGCCGCTGCCCCAAGTGCGGCAAATTGCAAGACCCCCAGCGGAAGCGCTGCAAACAATGCGGCAAGCCCCAGGCCGCGGTCAAAGTCTAGCGACGCTCATGTTCCCGCCAGCGGCGGCCCGTCGCGGCGCCGCGAATGACTACCTGGCCCCGGCGATCGTTTCCGGCTTGGTCAGCACCAGGTGATGGCCGTGGTCGGCCGTGACAATGAGCACGGTGTCGGACCAGGCGCCGCGCCGCTGGACCCAATCCACCAGCGTGCGGAACGCTTCGTCGCCACTGTGTACGGCGCCGATCGAGTTATCCAGGTTGTTGTCGTGGTTGGCCCAATCGACGTCGCCGGCTTCCACCATCAGCCAGAACCCCTGCTCGTTTCGCTCCAGCACCGTGAGGGCCGCCGTGGTCATTTGGGCCAGTGTGGGGTTCTCGAGCACATCGTGCGGCTTGTATTCTTCAACGAGGCCATAGGCGCCCACGGTGGGGTTGTAGTTGCCGTCGGCCGTTTGATACGGAAGGTGTCCGCCGGGCGTCCCCGGGCGGGCGATGCCGCCCACGCCAAACAGGCCGAAGAGCCGCTGGCCTGCGGCGGCCGCCGCTTGGGCGCCCTCGAGCAACAGCGCCCCGCCGGCCAATCCGGAAGTCCGCTGCACAACGCGGTATTTCCCGCCGTGGGCCACGTCGAGCGCCGCTAGGTCGACGGCGGTCACGTAGGCGTTGCCCGGCGTGAAGTTGTCGCCCTGCGCTTGATCGCGCGGGATGCTTTCGCCCCAACCGCAACCGATCAACACGTCGACGCCCGACAGCGGCGTCTCGGGGTGCGAAACCGACTTCAGGCCCACGAGATCGCGAAGCAGGTCTTGATAATCGTGACGCTCGACGTTGTGCGCATACGCCGCCGCCGGCGTGGCATGGCTGACGGGAACGCTGGTGACCACGCCCACGCTGCGCCCTTCGCGCTGCAGGCGATGGGCGATCGTCTCCATCTGTGCGCCGGTCATATCCACATTGATCCCGGTGTTGTAGGTCTTGCGGCCGGTGCACATGGTGGTGGCCGTCGAGGCCGAGTCGGCCACCACGTGCGGGCGCTCCTTGCTCGTACCGAGGTGATAGATGGGGTCGGTTCCCGTCTCCCAGGGCGCCGCGCCTCCCTTCACGGCATCGTAGCCGCCGAAGGCGTAGTCTCGTTCCGGATTGGAACTAAGCGACAGCTTCTGCGTATTGACGCTGTACTTCAATCGATCGGCCGCTGGACTGGTGACGAACCAGCCGTAGTCGGTTTCCGTCCCGCGATAATCCTGAAACGCCAGGCCCGTCCCACGCCCCTGGGAATAGGCCACCTTGCCCTGAACGTAGGTGGCTGCGGCCCGGGTGGTGTCCCAATCCATGCCATCGAAAACCATCAAGATGATGTTCTTTTTTCCCGCCAGCGCTGCCCGCAACTGCAAGTCGTAGACCGCGGATTGGTCGAAGTACTCGGCAGCGTGATTGAGCGTGGCGTCGGGCGTGCGGCCGTATAACTCGGCCAAAGCCTCGGGGCGACGGTAAGGCGAGTGCTCGCCGCGGTAGGCGTCCAAAGTGGCGCCAAACGCGTAGATGGGAATCAAACGGTTCGAGTGTTTGTTCCAGGCGGAATACCGTTGCGGATCGGCGCCCCAGCGGCCCCAATCGGCCTGCCGAGTCTCGATGGCGGCGGTTTGCAACTCCCGAACGGGGTCGCTGACGGCGGCCATTCGGCCTGCCAGCTCGGTGATCGACTGTGGGGAGATTTCCAGCGGCGCAACCTTGTTTGAAACCACAATGGGCTCGGTCGCCGCGGGGGCCTGCGCAAACAGCACCGGCACCGATTCGGGCGACCCTTCGGGGGTCGGTCGGGCCGAGTCCTTGTTCGCGCCGCCTGGCGCGGCCGAGGCCACCGGAGGCGCGGCGCTGGAGGCTGCGCCAAGTTGCCCCAGAGCCAGTTGCACATCGCCATCGTCGGGCATCAACTGTTGGACCGTGTGGTACGCGGCGATCAGTTGCCGGCGACAGTCGGGCGTGACCTCGCCAATTTGCGATATGCCGCGTAGTTGCATCTCTTGGGTCACCCGGCCCATCACCAACGCGGCGAGCGGATCGAACGTCAAGGGCCGTCGAATCGGAAAGTCGTCGGGCAACTCCTGCGGCACGCGCATCGATGAGCCGGCCTCCGGGCTGTGCGCCGCGCCCAGCCAGTGCCCCAGCGCGTGCAGCAGAATCTCGAACGGCGCGTCCGGCTGCATGTTCTCGACGTATTCGGGAATCAACAAATGCCGCGAAAGTGGAGCGCCGATGCAAGACTGGTGAAGTTCCGTTTGATTCCAAGTCAGCTTCTGGCTCGACACTCCGATCGCCAACCGGGCCGGGGCAGGATCGACCCGTTTGGCGAATTCGGTCAGGGCATCGGAGGCGTGTTGAAGTCCGTCGCCCGATTGCCAGGTTCCCAGCGCGACCACTTCGAGCCGCAGGCCGCACTGCCGCTGTAAAACCGTCGAACACTGGTCGAGCCGCTTTCGGAGCCGCTTCTCCCAATAGCCGCGCGCGCCCCGCTGCTCGTCGTCAACCAACAACTTGACCGTCAACGCGCCGGCGGCAAGCTGCGGATCAATAGGGCCGACGGTTGCCGCCTGCACGCCGCCCACCGGCGGTTCGTCTTGCTCCAGGCCAATTTCGTGCAGTTCCAACGGCCCGTCGTCGGGCTGCAAGAAAAAGTAAATGGAATTGGCGGTCAAGGGGCGCTGCACCTGCTCTTTGCCGGACGAAAATTCCACCGTCATCGCCTCGGACGCGGTCAGCGTCACCAGGTCGCCCATCGCCAGCGTCTCGTTGCGCGGCTGCCGAGGGGGAGCATTGATTACGAATTTCACTGGAGTTGCCGCGCGATTGGCAAGCACAACGACCCCTGGCAATTGAACGTCGACGCCTCTGGCCGGCGCCGTCGAAAACGCCCAAAACAGCCCCAGGCCCAGCGCCCACGGCCGGCTGCGCCAATCGAACCAGGCGGCGGCTATCGATAGGCGGCGGTCCGGCGTGCGGCACGAAGCAGATACGGGAAAGTTCATGCGTTGAATCGCCGTTGTGCGATTTCCCATGGGTCGGCAGCCAGCGGCTATCTGTTCCAGAAACTTCAATAGAACATGGCCATCGGCGGACGGTGACGGTGAGCCGCGGGTCGGTCGCCGCCGATGCCGAACGATCCATAGCGGTAGTTTACTCGTCGCGACCACTGAACGCACGCCAAATCAACGCGCAGTGGCTTATCCTCAAATCCGCCGTTCGCCAAACTTTCCCGGAAATGCCCAATGCGGCCGGCGGGCCGATTACGTGCTAAACTTGATCTACTCCGCAGAGTCACACCCCGCACCCTCTCGTCTGCCGCGGCAGCCTGGACGCCGCTAGTACCCGATGAAAGCTATCCGCATCAAGAACCCGCGGCGCCGGTTTGCCGCGGCTCGCGACGACAATGGTGTCGCCCATATCGAGGCCGAGTTTCGCAGGGATGCGCTCTACGGCTTGGGGTACATGCACGCTATTGATCGGCCCACGCAGATGCTGTTCTCCCGGGCGGTGGCCAGCGGCCATTCGGCCGAATTGCTGGCCGACAAGCCGGAACTCTTTGAGGCGGACGTTTTTTTTCGCCGGGTGGGACTGTATCTGCACCTGGATCAAGAGGTCACCGCGCTGGACGACGGCACGTTCGGCGACCTGACGGCGTACTGCGAAGGCGTCAACGACGGCATCAAACAATCCGGTCGTTCGTTTCCGATGTGGGCCGTGGGATTCCAGCCCGAGCCGTGGAACCAGCAGGCCGTGATGCTGATTGGCAACCTGCTCAACTTCGGCGGCCTGGCGGTCGGCCAGCAGCAAAACGAGCGGCTGCTGCTCGAGTTGATCCAAACTGGGGTCGATCGCGAAAAGCTTCAGGAGTTGTTTCGGCCGCTGTTGGATGACGTCGACTTTGACCTTCTCCGCCAGGTGAAAACCTCCAACCAACTCTCCGACGAAGCGCTGGAACTGATCACCGACCTGCCGCGTCTGGCCGGCAGCAACGCCTGGGCGGTCAGCCCGCAGCGCTCGGCCACGGGCCACGCCCTGTTGGCCGCCGATCCGCATCTGGAAGTCAATCGTCTGCCGGCCATTTGGTACGAGGCCGTGCTCACCTGGCGCGACAATTACGTGATGGGCGCCAGCCTGCCGGGCTGTCCGATGTTCGGCATCGGCCGCACCAAGAACATCGCCTGGGGCGTGACGTATCTCAAAGGGGACACCAGCGACTATTTCATCGAAGACGTCCGCCAAACCGAAGATGGGCGCTGGCAATATCGCCGCGGCGACCAGTGGTTGAACTTCGAGGTCCGCCAAGAAGTCGTGCGGCGTAAGAACGGCAGCCAGCGTACGCTGCGCGTCTACACCAACCCACAAGGCACCCTGACCGACGACCCGGAGGACAAGGGGCCGGGCTATCACCTGCTTGTCGCCTGGACCGGCGATCGCGAAGGAGTGGGCAAGTCGGTCGCCACCTGGCTCAAGCTGATCGATACGCCAAACACTTTGGCGGCGCTCGACCTGGTGCGGATGTGTCCGCAGCCCACGCTGTCTTGGACCGTGGCCGACACACAGGGGCACATCGGCCTGCAAGCCAACGGTTGGTTTCCCATTCGCCGCGAGGGCGTGTCAGGGCTGTTGCCGGCGCCGGCCTGGGACGAGGAAAACCATTGGAAGGGCTGGGTCCCGGCCGAAAAATTGCCGCGCATCTACGATCCCCCGGAAGGTTTCATCGCCAGCGCCAACGAGAACATCAATCCGCCCGGCGGTCCGATGCTGATCACACTGCCCGTGCCCGATTACCGCAAGCGGCGGATCACGGAGAGGCTTCGCGACCTGCCGCAGGCCACGATCGATGACATGCAGAATCTGCAGTACGACGTCGTCAGCACACAGGCCCGCGACCTGCTGGCTTTGTTCCTGCCGTGTTTGGACGACGGCGAGGTAAAGCGCCGGTTGGCGGCCTGGGACTACAGCTATCACCCCGAGAGCCTCGAGGCCACTTATTTCTCCAGGTTCTACCGCAACGTGCTCCTGGAAGTGTTCGGCATGGAAAGCGGCATCGGCTGGCGGCGGATGTTGTATCTGTGTTCCCGAGTTGGCTATTCGTCCATGGTGGTTACGTGTCTGGACCGGCTCCTACAACAGGAACATTCGTCCTGGTGGGAAGGTCACGACAAGCGCGAATTGATTCGCCGCGCGGCCGCCAAACTCAGCGGCGAAGTGGATCAACCGTGGTCGGCCACCAACGCCTTTCGCTTCACCAACCGGTTCTTCGAGGATCACCTGGTCGGCCGGGCTCTGGGATTCCACAGCGGCGATTTACCCATGCCGGGCTGCCACGCCACGCCTTTTCAGGGACACCTGTTGCGGGCCGCCACTCGCGAGACCACCTTCGCCCCGTCGTATCACTTCGTGACCGACTTGGGAACCAACGAGGCATGGACCAACCTGCCGGGCGGCCCCAGCGAGAGCCGCTTCTCGGGTTGGTACATGAACGACATTCCCCGCTGGTGTTCGGGAACCTACAAGAAGCTGGCGCAAAACGGCGCGGGCTAAGGGCTTCGCTTACCAATACTCCGCGGCATCCTGCCTTCGTCGCACCAACGTTATAAACAACTGGACAATCTAAGCCAGTAACTCGA
>CAYWTU010000272.1:0-1879 GCA_964461275.1 uncultured Pirellulales bacterium
CGGGCACAGCGATTGAAGCGGGACCCCTTTGCGGTCCGACAGGACTTCGCAGGTTCGGTGGTCGAGCTGTCCAACGCCCCGCCGCAGCCTTGGATTGCGGCGTCGCGAGACGTTCCCAAGGGGACGCTTCATGCGCAACAATTCTCTAGTCGCCTGCTGAACAACCAGCGGACGGTCACCGTCTATCGTCCGCCCGACTACGCCAACCAACATTCGCCGTACCCACTGTTGATCGTGTTCGATTTGGAAGCGTACACATTGTCGGTTCCGACGCCTACGATTCTCAACAATCTGATTGCCGCCGGCCGAATCGCTCCCTGTGTCGCGCTGTTGGTTGGGAACGCGGCCGGCGCGCGGCCGCGCGAGCTGGCCTGCAACGCATCGTTTGCCGACTTCATGACTCAAGAATTGTTGCCTTGGCTGCGCCAGGGACATCGCGTTGCCGACGACCCCCGGCAGGTCGTGGCCGCCGGATCGAGTCTGGGGGGACTTTGCGCCGCGTACCTTGCCTGGCGCCATCCCGACATGGTAGGCAACGCGATCTGCCAGTCCGCTTCGCTCAATTGGAGCCCCGAGGAAACGCGCTCCAAGTTTGACCCTGCCGTCGAAGGGGAGTGGCTCACCCGACAATTCGCCATCGCCCCGCGGCGCGAAATACGTTTTGCCCTGGAAGCCGGGCTCTGGGAGACCGTGCGCATCGAAACCAGGCACTTGCGTGACGTGCTGCAGGCAAAGGGGTACGACGTCGCCCGATATTCGGAGTACAACGGCGCCCACGATTACCTGAACTGGAGGGGATCGTTGGCCGACAACCTGATGGCGCTTTTGCCGCCATCGTCAGCCAGCGATTCGCCGTAGCGCCGTTCGCAGGGAGTTGAATCCAGGTTTCTGCAACGGACGCGCGTCGCGATCTATGCCCGGCGATTGGCGCCTACATTTTCTGCTGGTTGGGCCATCGTAGCGGAACCAACGCGAATCCGGGCCCCACTCAAGCGGCTCGGCTAGATTGCGGCAGTGTCGGCGCCGCGTCATCGGTCGCACGAGATTCCGCAGTCGCCATGGCGCTGATCAACGCAACGGAACTTCTCTCCAGCGTCACCGACCCCGGTCGGCGGCAGACCGGTTGCTCGTCGATCTTGGGCGCGCCAGACTCGGCCCACGCTTCCGCCTCGCTGGAAAGACGATTGAGCATCGTTTCGACGTGCCGGCGATAGTGCTCGATGCCGTCACGATCAAGGTCGGGGGGCAGGATCAACTCCGGCCCCACCACGGCGCGAGCCCGCGAGAAGGGACGGGGGACGGCAAATCGGTCCCAGCTTTTGGCGCGCCAGGGCCGATCGCACCCCAGGCCCAACAACACGATCGGCAGGCCGAGCTTCGAGGCGACGAAAATGGCCCCCGGCGCCAACACTCGCCGCGGCCCGCGGGGCCCATCGGGAACCATCGTCAGATTCTTCTGTGCGCTCTTGCGCAGCATTTCGCGGAGTGCCGCCGTGCCGCCGCGGCCGGTCGAACCGCGGATGGTGTCGAAGCCCATCAACCGGGCCGTGCGGCTCAAGATCTCAGCGTCCTGATGCTTGCTGATGAGCATCGCCAGGTTGCAGTTTCCCCGGAAGTACAAGGGCAGCAGGATGTACTCGTGCCAGAACAGGTACAGCCGCTGACCTTGGCAGCGCACGTGAGCCGGATCGACCAACGGGTCGTAGTAGGCGGCCTTGGCTTCGACGGTGTGCATCCAGGCGCGAATCCCCATCGTGGCCGATAGGGCCGCCATGTCGAACAACAGTGGACTGCGGATTTTCATGGACGAGGCATCCTTGCCGGGTCGCGCTCAAGCACGACGCACCTGTGAAAGTCAACGCGCGGCCGGCGCGGGTTG
>CAYWTU010000272.1:1889-6007 GCA_964461275.1 uncultured Pirellulales bacterium
TCCAGCCACTCGCCACTGAACACCTCCGTGGCCGGACCCGTCTTGTAGACGCGGCCGTTCGCCGCCCATTCGAGCTCCAAATCGCCGCCCAGCAGGTGGACGGTGATCTTCCGCTGCGTGCGGCCCGTGAGCACGCCCGCCACGCAGACGGCCGCGGCGCCGGTGCCGCAGGCCAGCGTCTCGCCCGACCCGCGCTCCCAGACGCGCATTCGCACCTCGGTGGGTGACAGCACCTGGACAAACTCGGCGTTCACCCGGCGCGGGAAATGCGGATCGACTTCGATCAAGGGACCGAAATCATGCACCCACTGGTCGTTCAATTCGTCAACGAACGTCACGCAGTGTGGGTTGCCCATCGAAACGCAGGTCACCGGAAACGTCCGGCCGGCAATCGTCAGCGGGACATTCTGAACCATGCGACCGGGCAAAGTGGTGGGAATTTGGTCGGGTTCCAAGATCGGCTCGCCCATGTCCACCCGGACCCGCGTCACGAGTGCATCGTGAACTTCGAGTTCCAAAGTCAACACGCCGCGCCCCGTCTCGATGGCCAATGTTCGCTTGTCGGTCAAGCCGTGGTCGTAGGCGTATTTGGCCACGCAGCGAATGGCGTTGCCGCACATCTCGGCCTCGCTGCCGTCGGCGTTGAACATCCGCATCCGGACGTCGGCCGCCGTGGATGGGCAGATCAGGACGAGCCCATCGCCACCGACGCCGAAATGTCGATCGGCCATCTGGCGGGCCAGGGCTGCGGGGTCGTGCGGCGCCGGTTCGTCAAAGCAATTGACATAGACATAGTCATTGCCGGCGCCGTGCATCTTGGTGAATCGCATGATGAAAGGTCCGCAGGGCTGCTGGGCTTTCGAACCTCGATGAGGTCTCGTTTCCGGTCGGGGGCGTCGGGAGAACCGGCGCGGACAACGTCGCCGTCCAGCGGGAGGGCATTCTACCGAGACCGGCCCGCACGACGGAAGGTTCATTTTTGGGCCGATTTACGGCCCATTTCGCGCGGCGCCGATTGCTCCGCTTCGGTTCCCGCGACGCGTTCGACGGTCTGCGAATTCGCGCCTGGACGCTGAAACTGCCGCTCGATGAAGTCCATCACCCGGTCGATCTCACACATGCTGTAGACGACTTCGCTGGCGCCCAGTTCGCGCCAGGCTCCCTCGAGTTCACGGCGGTTCGGCAAACCGACGACAACCGTCCGGGCTCGCGGCACGAGCAATGTCAGTCGCGCCAGGAGCCGCGCTTGCGGCTCAGCACGCCCGGGATCCACGACGACCACGAGCAGCGGGGCGGCGGACGAGACCGCTGCCTGAAAGCACTCGTCGGCACTGCGGGTTTCGCGGACCGTCAAGCCCTCGCCGTGGCGACGCGCTCGGCCGGCAACCGTCGCGGCCGCTTGCCGCCGCTGGCTCGCTTGCCGCAGGGCCAGCGCCCAGTCGCCACAGCGTTCCAAAACAATAACCTCTGGAGTCGTGATGGCCGCCATGAATCACCGCCCATCTTGGCCCTGACATCGGGCCCACAATGGCATGATAAACGACGGCCCCCGGGCAAGAAACGTTGCGTAACGCTCGCCGTCAGATCAATCTTGCCGCAGCGCATGTCGCTGGGCTAACGTATGAGCCGACGAGGGACCGGGCATGGACGCTCACAAGAAGCAGGCAAAGCCAACATTAGCGCCTGTAACAGGCGCTGGTCTGGCGGGGCTGTTGTGCCTGTTTTCGATGGCCGGAGGGGGGGCGCTGGCGGCGCCCTTGGCGACTCCTGCCGGAAGTCCTGGTTCAGCATCGGTAACGGCCGAGTCCAAGGTTCCGCCCCCTTGGGTCGACGATGCAACCCTGACCGACGTGCACTTTGTCGACGCAAGGCGCGGCTGGGCAGTGGGCGATCGCGGGGCCATTTGGCACACCACGGACGGCGGCGCGAATTGGTGGTGGCAACCCTCCGGAGTCGACGTCCCACTGACAGACGTCCACTTTGCAGACGCCCACACCGGTTGGGTTGTCGGTGGTCAATCCCTGGCCCTGTCGCCCACGTCTTCGGCCGTGTTGTTGTTGACGCGCGACGGCGGGCGCACCTGGCAGTCGCAACGAAACCTCACGTTGCCGGCGCTGAGCCGCGTGGGATTCGACGCAAACCGACAAAACTGGGCCCTGGGCGAAGCCTCGGCCCTGCATCCCTCGGGACTCTTCAGCGCAACTGCCCGCGGGCGCGGCTGGTCGACCTTGCCGGGACCGTATCGCGAAGGCTGGCTGGATGGCTTGCTGACCAGTCCAACCGACGGCGTCCTTGTCGACGAGCGCGGACAGCTATGGCAATTGCGAGGCTTGGAGCTGCGCGCCGCTGCAGGCGCCCCACGGCAGGGCCGCGCGGCGGCCTTGGCGGCGACAGACTTCGGCTTGGTTTGGGCCGCCGGCCAACGGGGGTTGGTCGTCCTTTCGCGCGACGGCGGGCGCACCTGGCAGCCGCCGTTTGGTCCCCTGCCCCCGGGCGCCGAAGAGTTCGATTGGCTGACAGCGTCGGCGAACAACACATATTGCTGTTTGGCCGGCCGGCCGGGTTCGCAGGCGCTGGTCACGACCGACGCTGGCCAAACCTGGCGGATGCACCCCACGGGCCACTTGGCGCCGCTGCGGGCCGTCTCGTTTCCAACATCGGACGAGGGCTGGGCAGTTGGTTCGTTGGGCGCCATTTTGCATACGGGCGACGGCGGCGCCACGTGGACGGCGCAGCGCGGAGGCGCCCGTCGGGCCGCGGCCCTAGTGCTGACACACGACCATCAACAGGCGCCGCTGGAAATCATCGCCCGGCTGGCCGGCGAAGACGGTTACCGCGTCGCCGTCGAGGTGATCGCCACTGGCGACGACGCGCCGAGTAACTCTGGCGACGAAAGCCGAGCACGCGAGGCGATGGTTCAACTAGGGGTGGCGGACGTGCATTTTTGTCAGTCGCTTTCCTGGAACCGGCACTCGACCGCAGCGTCGGTCGCCGGACCAAACGCCAATCGCGGTTCGCAGGAGGCACGGCTGCAAGTCTCGCGCGCCGTGCACATCTGGCGGCCCGAAATCGTGCTCGTCGTCGATGCGGCGGAACCCCAGGCGGCGCTTGTCCGCGGCGCTGCCGAACAGGTCTGCCGCGGGGTCGGCGCTGAGGCCGCACTAGCCGACGCGGGCCCAACCGCGTTGCCGGCGTGGCGACCGCGCCGGCTGTGGCTGGCTTCGGCCGGGGCGATGGAGGCTGAGATCGTCTTTCGACCCGAGCAAATGGCGCCTCGCGCCGGAAGCACGCTGGGCGACGTGGCCGCAGGCGCGCGTCGTAAATTGCAACTTGACCCTTCGTCGCCACCTATCGCCTGGGGGCTGAAGTCGCTCTTCGGACGACCTTTAGGAGACGGAGCACGCCGAGACCCGATGGCTGGGCTGCAACTGCCTCACGGCGGCGATGCACGACGAGCGAAGGTCGACTATCAAGCTGACGCCACGCGACTTCGGCAGGCGGCACTAAGGCGACGGCACGTCACGGCCATCCTGTCGCATGCGGCCGACCAAGGCGATCAACGCTTGACCGCCAGCATAGGCGACCTGATCGCACCGCTGGATCGCGACGACACCCAAAGGGCATTGCTGGACTTGGCCGCGCAGGCCGAGCGCGGGGGCAACTGGCAACTGGCGGCCGAGGCGTGTCAGTTGCTTTCCGAACGGGCCGGACCCTTGCCTGCCGGCGCCTGGGCGGCGGCGTGGCTGATGCGGTACTGGGCCAGCGACGAAATCGCCTGGCGAACGCGCACGGGCGACGGCGCCTGGCTGGTCAGCGGATCACAAGTGGTCGGCGCTCCAACCGGCGCGAGAATTTCCACCGCTGTCGATGATTCGGCGGCCACTTCAGCGGCGGCAAGAGATGAGTTGGCGCCGCTGAACCCAGCGGCCCTGGCGGCGTACGAAGAGCAACGGCAGCAGCGGCTGGACAACGCTGCGCGGTGGCTGCAACGACTCGAGCGTGACCATCCCGCGCGGCTGGCCGAGCCCGAGTTGCAGTTCGCCGTCGCCGCTTGGTCCCGCCAGCGCGGACGCGGCGACGAGGCCGTCAAGACGCTCGATGCGCTGGCGAGCGCCTAT
>CAYWTU010000273.1:0-5977 GCA_964461275.1 uncultured Pirellulales bacterium
CCTCGCCGGAAGGGGTCAAGCGAACTTGCCACGGAGCATCTTGCATAGCCGAATTCCAACCGGTCAAGGCAACCGGGGAGCGGCCTTTGGGGAGTCAGATCGCTCGGATGGCCGCTAACTGGGCGAAACCGGCCGGACCGGCCGCGGGCAGCAGTCGTCCGGGCATACGTCGGGGGGCAGCCCCAAAGTCCCCAGCCAGCGGCGCGGGGCATCGGGCGACAGCCGCTCCTCGACAAGCTCGCGAATCGTCCGCACGAACCGCGGATGCGTCCCGACCGTGCCCGAGCGCACCATATCGATACCAAGTTCGGCGCACAGTGCGGCCGCCTCGGTGTCTAGGTCGTAGAGCACTTCCATGTGATCGCTGAGGAAGCCGATCGGCACGATCACCACCGCCTGGCGTCGGCCTTGGCTGTGCCGCGCGCGCAGATAGTCGCCGACATCCGGCTCGAGCCACGGCTGCGAAGGCGGCCCGCTGCGGCTTTGGTAGACCAAGTCCCAGGCCCCACGGTCGCGTCCCAGGAACTCGGCCACCAGCGAGCAGGCGTCTTCAAGTTGCTCGACATATTTCGATTGCCGCGCCATGCTCACCGGCACGCTGTGCGCGGTAAACACCAGTTGAGCGCCAGCCTGCCGCTCCACGGTCAGTGATTCCAGCGCATCGACGACCTGCGACGCCTGCGCCTCGATAAAGCCAGGGTGATTGCCGAACGTCCGCAACTTGTCCACGTGGGGCGCTGCAGGCCCAAGTTCGGCCCGGGCTCGAGCGATGTCGTCCAAATATTGCCGGCAACCGGAATAGGAGCTGAACGCCGAGGTGGCCAAGGCCAGAGCCCGTCGCACGCCATCGGCTTGCATTTGGCGCAACGTGTCGGCCAGAAGCGGATGCCAATTACGGTTGCCCCAGTACAGCGGCAGGCGAACGCCGGTTGAGTCGAACTCGATGCGCAAGGCGGCCAGCAACTGCCGGTTGTGGTCATTGATCGGGCTCTTGCCGTCGAAATGATAATAGTGCTCGGCCACTTCGAGCATTCGTTCGCGCGGGACGTTCTTGCCGCGAAGCACGTTTTCGAGAAACGGAATCACGTCCTCGCGCCGCTCGGGTCCGCCAAACGACAGCAGGAGCAGCGCATCGTAGGACAGGTTCAAGGTGGCCACGCCGCGTATTCGACTAGTTGCGATGAACGAGGAAATGGGTTCGGCGATCCGCACGCCATTATGCACCTGCGGTCAACCACCGGCCGGCAGTCATGACTTACGTTCAAAGCGGGCCAAGGGTCTCGAACTCTCGACATCCAGCTTGGCAAGCCCACTGAAACGATTTGCCGGAAACTCTGAAGAAACCACGGCTTCGGGAATCATAGGCACGCCCATGTCGCTTGGCAATCGATCTCGTTCGGACGGCGGGGGCCGCGGCCTTCACAAAGTACTGTCCATTAAACGCCAAGAATTTTGGCGGTTACGAACCAATCGAGCGTTCCCCAACCGGGGCCCATGCGGCCGGCGAAATCCACAGCGGCGACCGCCCCTTTCGCAAAGTCGATCTGAGCCGACCGATCGCCAATCAGCGCCGCCGTCAGCGTATCGACGTCGGGCGCGTGCCCCACCCAGGCAACGACTTTGCCTCCCAGGCCCGTCGTCCACTGCACCAGCGCTTCCATATCCCCGCCGGGCGCCAATTCGTCGCGCACCTTGACGGTGGGCTCGACGGGCAGCAGCTTCTGAATAATCGCCGCCGTCTGGCGACAGCGGACATAGGGACTGGTGGCCACCACCTCGGGCGCGAACCCGCGCTTACCCAGCTTCTTGACCATCTGGGCGAATCGCTGACGGCCTTCGTCCGTCAGAGGCCGCTGAGAATCGTCGGGGTAATTCGGATCGCCGTGTTGGCCGGCCCAGGCATGTCGAACGATGTACAACCGCATCCGCGTTACCTTTCGCGCCAAAGCTCGTGGTCGGGAATTGCCAGGCGCCGCTGGGCGGCGGCGATCTGGATCTTGAAACGTCTGGCATCCACCGGATAGCCCGCCGTGGGCTTCAAGTCGCGAACGTGGCTTTTCCAAAATTGGTTGAAGCCCAGCATCGCCAGCTCGCGCAAATACTTCGAGACCATCGACGCGGCCGCTACAGGTAAGTGACGCTCGGCGCCCACTTCAAACCGCATTTCGCGCCGACGCTCGGCCGGTCCCCAGCGATACGTGCTCAGGTGGCGGCCCTCGCACATCGTTTCCAGGAGCCCTTCGTCGAATCGCTCTTGAATCAGCGCCGCATACCGGTTCCGTCCGCCGTGCTTGTCGCACAGTATGAGGACCGGCTCGACGCTCGCAGACGGACCAACAGCCGATTCCGGTGCGGCCAACTCCCGAGAGTTTTTGCCGACAGGCTCGGATGTTCGTCGACCACTAAGTTCGTCCAACACCTGGCACACCAAATTCAGCGACAACCGAGACAGGACGGCCGCCTTGTTTCCACTGGCCCATACCAGTTCGTTGTATTCGGCCGGAAAGACCACCCGTGGTCGAATGGCCACCAGACGCACGTCGGTCTGTTTCATGCCCGCCGCCAACTCACGTTCCGCCAAGGCAATCGACTGAGCGGAAGCGCAGGTCGGCAGCACCGCGTCGTGCTCCTCACGCCAACGCCGATCGGCCTTAGAGATCGGTCCGCCGGCGCAATGTTTCCAAAGCTCGCCGCCGCTCTCGGCGGCGATGCCGACGGTTCGCAGCAGCGCCAGAGCGCCCCGCTCAAGCTGTTCCAGGCCGCTGGTGGGTGAGTAGACCGCCTTGGAGTCGGCGATCCAAACGGCCTGCGGATGCCCGTTGCTGGCAGGCTGGGGCGTGACATGCGGCGCCAGTCTTGCGTACAGATCGCACTGCGCATCCTTGGCGAGGTCGCCAGGCGGCACGTACCAGGCAGTGGCCGTCACCACCAACGGACCCAGATTAGGACCGTATCCCGCTTCGTCGGTTCCCACAATGTAGGGCACGCGAATTGCTCGCCGTTGACCGATACACATTCACGTCACACACCCGCCCCAGTGCGGCTGCCGATTGTCGCTCGCCGGCAGGGGCCAGGCAAGCGTAGCAGGGGGACAACGGGCGATTGACACCTGCCACGGCGTCGCCGGCGGCAGTCTGCCCATCAGTTGTTCGGTTCGAGCCGATTGAAAGGGTGCCATGGCCACGGGCGGTACTCCGCCGTGGCCATGTTCTCTTGGCAGTTCTCCATGCCCACGCAAGCGTAAGGGATGGCGCCCATTTCTCCACCTTGAACAATTGAACGGCGTCGCCGGCGGCAGTCTGCCGTGGCCTGCCCTCATCGGGTGTGGTAAACTAGCGGCGGTCCTGTTCGCTGGCATTGAGGCGCTTCCGCCGTGCTCAGCCTGATCGATCGCCGATCCCCCATCAACCGACGGGCGATGCTGCGCATAGGAGGTTGTGGTCTGGCCGGCTGGCCCTGGTTGACGCAAGCGCTGGCCGGCGGCGCCGACAGAAACTTGCTTAGCGGCAAGTCGGTGATCTTGTTGTTTCTGCACGGCGGGCCAAGCCAATTCGAAACCTTCGATCCACACCTGCGCGCGCCGGCCGACATCCGCTCGCAGACGGGCGAAATCTCCACCGCCATTCCCGGCGTCACGTTCGGCAGTTCGTTTCCGCGGTTGGCCCGATTGGCCGATCAATTGACCATCGTCCGTTCATACGTGCCGGGCAACTCCAACCACGACATCAAACCGGTTGTGGCCAATGAGACCGGCGGTGCGTCCATTGGCTCGCTGTATGCGCGAGCGGGCGGCGCCAGCGATCCGCGGACGGGCATGCCCGCGACCGCGTTGCTGGTGCCCCAGGCGGTCGATCCTCAGGCTAAGCCGGCGCAAACGCAATTTGGCCGCCTGGACTCGACCGGCGGCTTGGGCTCGGCATTCTCACCGTTCATGCCCGGCGCCGGTGGCGAGCTGCAACAGGACTTGCAATTGGCGCTGCCGCTCGATCGGCTTGGCGAGCGCCGCGAAATTCTCGCTCGGCTCGATCGCGCCCGCTGGCAGTTGGACGAACAAGCGCGATTCGTCGTCGGCGACCCGGTTCGCGAACAGGCGCTAGCCACACTTGTGGGCGGCGAGGTTTCGCGGGCATTTGACCTGACCCAGGAAGACCCGCGGACGATCGCCCGCTACGACACCGCCCCCTTGCTCACACCGGGCGCCATCGACCCTAAATGGAACAATTACCCGTTCTACGTCGACAACGCCAATACGCTAGGGAAACTGCTGCTCTTGGCCCGGCGACTTTGCGAGGCGGGATGCGGCTTCGTCACCGTAACGACCAACTTTGTCTGGGACATGCATGCCGACGTGAACAACGCCCCGATGACGGTGGGCATGGGCTACACCGCGCCGCCGCTCGATTACGCGCTCTCGGCGCTGGTGGAAGATCTTCTGGCCCGCAACCTCGACGATAAGGTGCTCGTCGTGGCAGTAGGTGAAATTGGCCGCACCCCGAAGGTCAACGCCTTGGGCGGCCGCGATCATTGGGGCAATCTGGGCCCGCTGGCGTTGTTCGGCGCGGGCGTGCCGCGGGGACACGTTGTCGGCCGTTCGACCCGCGACGGCGCCGAGCCACAAACCGAACCGGTGCGTGTCTCGCATTTAGTGGCCACGATGTTACAGACGCTGATCGATCCGCAGCGGTTGCGGCTTTTGCCGGGAATGCCGATGGACGTCATCCGCGCCGCAACGGCCGATCCAATTCCGGCGTTAGGCTAGCGACACGCGTCGGCTTTCTCCCGCCACGGAACGATCATCCGACGCGGCGCCAACGTATGCCGCAATACGGGCCGAACACCTGCTCCGCCTGAATCTTTTCGCCCGGCATTCGCACCCAAGACGGCGCTGCGACGTATTCAGTTCCGACGAATGGGAATAATCATCTCACTAGCGACGGCGTGGACAGCTATCTGTACGACGGCGAAGGCAACCGCACCCGCAAAACGCATATGGTGAACGCCACCACCACGATCTACACAAACTACACCTATGATTTCCGCAATCGGCTGACCAACGTCGTCGATCGGCTGAACGACCCGGTCATTGGCGCCATCCAAAAACAGGTCCGCTACACCTACGACGCCTTCGACCGCCGTGCGTCCCGCGACCTAAGCAACGACGGCGACAACACGTTCGAGTCGGTCGAACGCTATTTTTACGACGGCGGCAATGTCGTCTTGGAGTGGGTCGATCCCGCCGGGGCCGCGCCCATGGCCTTGGCCAAGCGGTATCTCTACGGCCCGGCCGTGGACCAGATTCTCGCCCAGGAAAACCTCGGCGAGGCCCTTGCAGGCGACAATCGGGTCTACTGGTTCTTGGAAGACCACCAGCAGACCACGCGCGATCTGGTGAATAGCGCCGGCAAGCTGGTCTCGCATTACGTGTACGACGCTTTTGGCGAGGTGCTTTCCGGCGACACGAGCAAGACGCGGTACTTCTACACCGGTCGTGAGTTGGACACGGCAACGTGCCTGCAATACAACCACCATCGTTGGTACGACCCGCACACTGGCCGGTGGATCAGCGAAGACCCGATTGGGTTCGCGGGAGGGGACTATAATCTGAGCCGGTACGTCGGAAATATCGCTCCGACGCTACGGGATCCGAGTGGGCATGATGCTGAGGGATGGGCAATTCTAATGCGATACGCGTCGGGCGGGGGGGATTGGGATATCGTTAACGACGCGAGGTGGTCCAATTACATGATGCAGAACGATACGTTGGCATTTCGTCTGCGCGCGACTTTGGTCGAAGATGCAGTCAAACGCCATCGCTCGGGGCAGTGTTCCTCTGGAACCAAAGAATCATTTTCCAAGACGTTGTCACACATGTCGATCGAAAACGGAGAGTCAATAATCGGATATCAGTTCTTACATGGTGCGAATGCGTCAGTCGGCGGATTTCGGATGCATGGAACCGTGGAACCCATGCCCGCAG
>CAYWTU010000274.1:0-5976 GCA_964461275.1 uncultured Pirellulales bacterium
GGTTCACTTCCATGAAGTTGGCGCCGTCGATTCCATTGCCGACATCGTCGGCGCGGCGATCGCCTGGGACTTGCTGGGGGTCGACCGCATCGTCGCCTCGCCGATTCCGACCGGAACCGGCACAATTCAAATTGCCCACGGTCGCTGTAGCGTGCCGGCGCCGGCTGTGGCCGAATTGCTTCAGGGAGTTCCGCTGGCCGCCTCGGATGTCCCCTTCGAACTCACCACGCCGACGGGGGCGGCCATTTTGGCAACGCTGGTCGACAGCTACGGACCGCTGCCGGCAATGACCATTGAAGCCATCGGCTATGGCGCCGGCCAGCGCGACTTGCCCGGCCAGCCCAACCTGCTGCGGCTGTTGGTGGGGCAGGCCGGCGACGACACCTTGGCCAGCGATCAGGTCTGGGTGTTAGAAACCAACCTGGACGACGTCACTGGCGAGACCATTGGATATTGCACGACCAAGCTCTGGGAAGCCGGCGCGCTAGACGTCTATACCACGGCCATTCAAATGAAGAAGAACCGGCCTGGCGTGGCCTTGACCGTACTGTGTTCCCACGCCGATGCGGCAAAGATGGAAAAAATCTTGTTTCGAGAGACCGGCACGCTGGGAGTTCGTCGTTGGCCCGCCAGCCGCCACAAACTCGAGCGCCGGCCGCACACGGTCGACACGGCTTGGGGGGCGATCGAAGGCAAGTTGGCCTGGATTGCCGGTCAGCCGGCGACGTTCTCGCCCGAGTACGACGCGTGCAGCCGCGCGGCCGCCGCCAACAACGTCGCACTGCGCGAGGTATTCGAGGCAGCGCTGCGCGCGTATCAACCTTCAGATGCGGGTTAGGCGTACCGCTTGAGCTTGGTCAAGGAGGCCGTCATGCAGGCGATTGGATGGGCGCAAACGATGCCTGGCGGAAACACGCTGTTTCTGGCCGTGATGGTGGCGATCACCAGTTGGCTGATGCTGCGCGTTTTTCTGAAACGTCGGATCGACAGCCGCTTTAAACCGCCGACTGAAGGCCAGAGTGCCGCTCCGTTGGTCGGCGCTCCAAAGGACGTTTCCCGCTGGCAGGTCGAGATGCACGACCTGGCCCGCGATTTGTCGGCACAGATGGACAGCAAGATGAGTGCGCTGCAGCATCTGATTCGTCAGGCTGCCGACGAGTCCGAACGACTCGAACGGGCTCTGAATGAAGCCAAGCAGCGGGAGGGGCGTTGACGCCACTGGGTTGTTTCGCCATGCGTCGCGCCGCCGGCAAATGGACAACCCTTGATCACCTACCGAAGATCAACGGCCCCAGCGCCAACGTCAGCGCCACCATCGTGATTGCGCCGGCGACATCGAGAATCGCGCCGTAGCGAATCATCCGTCCCAGCGGGATGTAGCCCGTGCTATACACGATGGCATTGCACGGGGTCGAGACCGGCAGCATGAATCCCAGGCTGCTGCTGAACGTGGCGGCCAGGGCTGGATAGGCCGGGTTCACTCCCGCCGCCTGCGACACCGCAATCACTAGCGGCACCACGATATTGGCCGAGGCGGTGTTGCTGGTCAATTCGCTGACGACTGCGGCCACGATCGTGCCGCCGATCAGAATCGGCAACATCTGTCCTTGGGGTACGAATTCGGCCAACCAATCGCCCAGGAACGTCGCCAACCCGGTCTCGTTGGAGAGTTGCCCCAGGGCAAACCCGCCGCCGTACAAGAGCACGACGCCCCAATCGATCTTCTCCGCCTCGCTCCAGTCGATCGCCCGCCGTCCCCCGTTGCCTGGCAACAGAAACAACAGCGCCGCCCCGAGGACCGCCACTACGCCTTCCGGCATTCGATCGTTGAGCCCTTTGTAAAGGCCGTGCTCTGTCCCCAGCGCCAGCGCGATCAGCCCAGGCAGAATCCACAGGGCGGCCGTCACCAAAAACGCCGCCACGGTGCTCCGTTGGGCCGTGGTCCAAGGGCCCAAGCGGTCGCGCTCGGCCACTAACAACTCGTGTCCGCCGGCAATGTTGGTGACTCCCGCGGGGCAGAGCAGCCGGAAGTATCCAAAGGTAAACAAGAACAATGTTACAACCACCGGCGCGCCCAGCAGAGACCATTGAAAGAAACTCACTTCCAACCCGGTAAGGCTTCGCAAATGCCCCAGGCCGATCAGGTTGGTAGGCGTGCCGATGGGCGTGGCCAGGCCGCCAATGCTGGCCGCGAAAGAAGTCATGAGCATCAGTGCCGTGCCGAATTTGGGATTCATACGGCCGCCATCGCGCTCGGCACTGTCGGATAAATACCGCAGCAGCGCCAGTCCAATGGGAAACATCATGGCCGTGGTGGCGGTGTTCGAAATCCAACCGGACAGCGCCGCCGTCACCGCGCCAAAGGCGAACATGATCCGCTCGGGCCGCCCGCCAACCCATGGCAGCGCGAGCACCGTGTATGCCATCCGTCGATCGAGGCCGTGGAGAAAAATGGCCCGGGCCAGAATGAACGACCCAATGAACAAGAACATCAGCGGATCGGCGAACGGCGCAAAGATCGTCTTGGCCGGTGCGACTTTGAGAAGCGCGCAGGCGGCGCAACCCGCCAGTGCCGTGACCGGCAGCGGCAGCGCTTCAGTAACCCACAGCGCCACCACCGCTGCCATAACGGCCGCCAGCCGCTGAGCCTCCGGCTTGAGCGATCCGCCAGGGGCCAGCAGGATCGCCACCAGCGCGGCCGCCGCCAGCGCGAAGCCGACGGGCTGACGCCAGGCGTCAACGGCTCGCTCGATTCGCTCATAGGCGGCCGCCCCAACGTCGTCCCGTTCTCCGCTCAAGAAAGGCCTCTTGCTGCTTGTGTCGAAGACGACTGGCTACAACGCCGCGGGTTGCAGCGCCGCTCACGGGTCCTAGAGGCAGCCAAACAACCGTGGTTCGACCGCACGGTTCAACTCCGGTCGCCGACAGTATAGTCGCGCCGCGATGCGTCGGCCAAATCGACGCCACGGTCGCCGGTCGGCATCGCCAGACGCTCCGATGTTGCCGGAACGCAACGCGACGGCGCACCTGGTATTGGCGCGGGCAGCGGAGCTAATGCCCATCCGCTAGCCAAGTTGCGCCGCGAGTGCCGCCGTTTGCGCGATCATCGCGACAGGCCGGCCCAGCGATTGCGGACAACCAGGGAGCGTCTCTTTGGTTCCACGTGCCCCGTTTGAGTCCGACGCATGGCCATGCTGCCCATTCTGCCTTCCGCTGCGGCGCCCCTGTTGCCGGCCATTTGGCGACGGATTCGCCATACGCCCGCGGCGAGGCTGGCCATCGGATTCAATTTAGTCGGCCGCCATTGCTGGATTTCCGGCCCAACGAGCGAACCTCCTTGCGGATGCCGCACCGCCGCGGCACAGGCCAGGGCGCTGCAATTGGCGCGAATGATGCATCCCGCCCGCCGAACCGTGCCGGCACAGCAACAAGCCCAATGGCTGGCCGCCGCGGGCGTGGTCGGCAGCCGGTTGGATGTACTGTCGCGCGAATGGGACTTCGCGTGCGACGAGCGGCGTCCGGTGGGCCTGTTGGTCAACGTCTTGGCCTGATCGGCCATGCCGCTTCGCGCAGCCCGGATCGCTATCACGCTGCCCAGTGAATCAGACGGCGACCGCCGAACCGCGTGAAGGAGTCTCACGAGATCAGCGGTCGCCGCAATCGGGACGCACATAGCTCTCTGAGTTGACTTTGACTGTCTACTTGGGCTTGACCTTCACCTTGTGTGTGCGTGCCTCGGGCGATTTGGGGAGTTTGATGGTCAGAACGCCGTCGGCGTACTGGGCGTCCACCTTGCTCTCCTGCACATCGCACGGCAACGATACCGAGCGCGAAAACTCTCCGACCCGCCGCTCCGTGCGATGGTACGTTTTTCCCTTCTCCTCTTTCTCCTCCTTTCGCTCGCCGCGGATGGTAAGCGTGTTGCCGCTGACCTGAATGTCGATTTCCTCGGGCTTTAATCCCGGCAAATCCGCGTGAACTTCGATCTCGTTGTCCGATTCGGAAATATCCAGGGACGGCCCTCCGAATCCAGGCAACCACGATCCGCCGTTGCGCACAAACCTGTTCACCACATCGTCGACCTCTTCGCGCAGCGAGGCCAGTGGATCGTAATCGAACAACGACCTCAACCCGCGCGGTTCCCGTGTTGCGATTGGTCCTGCCATGACAAAGTCCTCCTCAATAGAATTGCCGTGTGATTCGATTGCACCCGTTGATCGCCATCCTCGTTCAGCGTCGCCCCACAGCAGAACAGTGAAGCAACTCCTGCGCCAAACGCAATTGCAGCGCGTACCAGCGTTGCGAGCCGCTACAAAGTCCAAAGACAGCGGCGAAGGGCCTTGCCAGGCACGCCTTGATACGCGTCGACGGAGCGCGCCGTGTGCTGGTCCGCACAGATGGGTTGCCGCTGAAACAGCTACGGCATCGGCGTAGCAGCGGTCTTTTCGACGAGGGCGTAAAACTCGTCGGGCGAAAGGGGTTCGGCCCGCGGCAGGTCGAAGACACCTAGGCTGGGCGTTGCCCGGGGGCGCTCGGCAAAGAACAGCTCGCGCCAATAGAACGAATCGTCGGCGTCGAAAATCTCGGCTTGTTCTTCATTCAAGCGATGGACGTACCGCACCCGCAGACCCCGCGGCCGCAGGCCCGATAAGGTCGTCAGGCGAATCTCTGAGGTGGCGTTGGCCAGCGACCCGTGCATCGTTCGCGAGTGATAGAACAACGCCTGGCCGGCGCGCATGGGGTTGGCCTGCTTAAACCGGGGCTGATCCAAGATGTCACGCACCTGGCTAAAAGGCGACCGGTCGAGCCAGTCGCCATGCGCCCGAAACTGATTGGACCAACGGTGGCTTTGCGGCACGACCGTCAAGCAACCGTTGCTCTCGTCGACGTCGACCAACGGGCACCAGATGTTCAGGGATATGTGGTTCAACTCGTCCACCAGTGAGTTGTCCTGGTGGAGCGCCATTTCCGGCCGGCCCGGCAATTTGGCCAAAAAGTTGCAGCCGAACAAGGTGTAGTCGTTGAGCAGCGCCTCGACCTTGGGGGCCAGAATTCGATGGATGCCCTGGTTCATCCGTCGCCGCACGTCGCCGTCGCTGAAGTTGATCGTAAACTCGACATTGAGCTTGTTGTTTGGGTCGGGCCCCAGGGTGAAATACAGATCGCGCAGCCGCTGCAATTCCTCGGGGCCGAGCAGCGGCGTGACGGCGTAGCCTTCTCGCAGAAACTGTCGATTGACGTCGGAGTCGAGAAAGACGCGGCAGGCAGTCCAGGACATGTTGAGCGGCGGACGAGAGTGGAGGAACGGTCGCGTTGGACCGTTGTGGCTGCGGATACATTTGATTGTATCACGACGTGCAGCTGCGACGCGCGCCGGGTGTCGCGGCCGGTCGATACAAACGCCACAATCGGCCGGTGTCGTGCGACCTTGCCCACTTTTGCGCCGGGGAATCCGAGCCTGTTGCTTGCAGTCGATTCCCGAACCGGATAGCATAAAACAAGATGTTTTCTTCGGGAAAAGAGCCGGTTTCGCGCACGCTGCCCGTTTGGCCAGTCGCCGACTGGTAATCCTCGGGTAGGGAACCTGTGCCGCGACGGCGGTGTCCTGCCGCGGACCTTGGAACGAATGGCCACGTCATCCTCCAGTTCCGCGGCATCGGGAATTTGGCGTCGCCTGTGGGACGACGCCGGCGCCGTTGTGCGGGGCTTCACGCAGGGCCGTTTTGTCGCCCGAGAATTGCTGGTTACGCGCTTGGCGGAGCATCACCGACAGAACTACCTGGGGTGGTTCTCGTTATTACTGCCCGTGATCGCCACGGCCGCCTGGGCCACGCTGGTGCGGCACGCCAAGGTGATCAACGTTCCGGAGGTGACCGACGATATGCCCTACGCGGCGTTCGTGCTCCTGAGCATGATCCTGTGGCAGACGTTTGTGGAGGCGATTTCGGCGCCGTTGGAAGCGCTGAACGAACAGTT
>CAYWTU010000275.1:0-5957 GCA_964461275.1 uncultured Pirellulales bacterium
TGAACGTGAAGTTGAAGCCCATCAGCGCCGCCATGTTGCGCTGCTTCGACATTTCGGCCAATTCCTCAGGCGAGCGCGCCGGGCCGGCGTCGCCCTTGCCCCTGGCCAGGGGCCGGTCGCCGGAGCCCGAATCCAACTCGGCCGTCAACCGCTCCTTGGGGAAATACTGCTCCATGTTGCTGTTGATGGCCGCGGGGGTACAGAGCACGCTGCGGACCGCCAGCGTCGTCCGCAGGCGGATTTCGTCTTCTACATTCGGGTCGAGCGGCCGTGTGCTGGCCATCACCAGAGCTCCGTCATCGTCGATCATCACCGGCAGGCACGAATGTCGCCGGGCCAGAACGGCCGGTATCTTCGGGCAGATCGGCTCCAGGACGCCGACGTCGGCGATATCGACGTAGGGCAGCCCCAGCGACTCGGCATAGGCCATCATCGCCACGTCAGCCGAGGCCAATTTGAGCTGGACCACGGCGTCCTGAATGTCCATGTTCACGGCGCCGGCGAACTTTCGCGCCTTCTCCAACTGCTCGGGCGTGAGGACTTTGCGGCGCAAGAAGACTTGTTCGGTGGTCAGCCGCTTGCCTTCGGCCGTCACCTCTCGGCCCAGCGTGATGTCGTACTCTTCCTTGCGTCGAGCGTCGGTCAGGCAGAGCATGGCCTTGGCCAGCTCGTTTAGCAGGTCTTGCGACTGCGTCTGGAATTCGCCCGTCTGATACTTCTTGACGTGCGCGTGCAGCTTGCGATAGTGCGTTCGCACCACCGCCACGTCGTCCTCGAACCTTTTGAGTCGCAGGAGCTGGTAATGGTTGAGCGGCCGAGCCTGCTCGGTGATTCCCAGCCAGTCGCGATAGACGTCAAGTTTGGCCATAGAAGAGATACGATTCCGCTCCGGAGGCGGGATTTGCCGCGGCCCCGCCAAGGCCCTCGCACCGCATCGTCCGCCTGTCCGTTATTCCACGGCGTATTCGGACGCCAGCTTGGTGTACAGGTCGACTTGTTCGTCGGTCAAGCCGCCGCGGCGATCGATCTCGATGGCCGCCTCTCTGCCCCCTGTTTTGTCGAACGCCCGCACCCTGACCCGCCCCGACTTATCGAAAGCGTACGTCACGTCGATCGGGGACCCTTTGGGCAAGTTCGAGGGCAGCTTAGTGATTCGACAATTGCCGATCAGCGAACAGGCGGCCGGGTCGGGGGCGTCCCCTTCCACTACTTGCACGTTCACCCGCTCCTGCCCCTCGTGATTGGTCCAAAACGTTTGCGTGACCTCGATGGGCAGTTGGCTGTTGCGGCGAATCATCACATGGTTCACAGCCCGCTGCGTCTTGGGGTTCTTGGCCACGATGCCCAGGGCGTGCGAATTGACGTCCTCCTGTTTGACCGACTCCAAGTGCTTGCGGACCTGCTCGGCCACTTTGGAATTCTTGCCGCGGTAGCGGATGTCGAGAATTGCCGCGTGAATCGCCGCCCCGCGGGCCACGGCCGTGTGGCAATCGATCTCTTTGTACGGCTTGGCCCCGGTGACCTGCTCGATTCTTTGTGTGACGGCCGGCATTAGCGTCGAGCCGCCCACCATCACCAAAGCGTCCAAATCCCCCGCCTTGAGCTTGGCTTGTTCAAGAACCAATTCCGTGGTGTCTACGGTTCGCTGCAGAAGGTCGGCGGTAAGTTGTTCGAATTCGTCGCGAGAGATCGGCACGGAAATCGCTTTGCCTTCGTGACGGAAGTTGAACGTCACCTTCGTGTCGGCGGACAATTGGATCTTGGCCGCGTCGCAGTCGTTGCGCAAGACCTGCATGGCGACAGGCGATTTGCGCGGGTCGATGTTGTACTTTTCCTGAAACTTTTGGCAAATGAACTCGCTCAACCGGTCGTTCCAATCGACGCCCCCCAACTGCACGTCGCCGTCGGTGGCCAAAACCTGAAAATGCGTGGGAGTGTACTTGACGACCGTCACGTCGAACGTGCCGCCCCCGAGGTCGTACACCAAAGCCAGCTTGGGTCGGTCAAAGGCCTTGCTGACCGCCCCCAACTCGTTGCGCTGCCAGGCGTACGCCAGCGTCGCCGCGGTGGGCTCATTGATGATGTCGATGACGTTCAGGCCGGCAATCTTACCGGCGTCTTGGGTGGCCTTGCGGCGCGAATCGTTGAAATAGTACGGCACCGTGATGACGGCGTTGCCGATCTTGCCGATGTGTTCCTCGGCGTCCTGCTTGAGCTTCTTGAGAATCAAGGCCGAGAGAAACTCGGGAGTAATTTCGTGTCCGTCGAGTGTCTTCTTGTACTCGATCGAACCCATGTGGCGCTTGATGCGCTCGATGATGTTCGATGGGTCCTCCATGGCGGCACGTTGCCGGCTGGGGCCGACGATGACGTGCCCCCCTTCGCCCAAGAGCACCAAGCTAGGCGTTTCGACATCGCCATCGTCGTTGGCGATGGGCGTCGGGCGCCCTTGCTCATCGAGCACTGCCAGGCACGAGAATGTCGTGCCCAAATCGATGCCTACTGTATGGCCTTCTTGCAATTCCACCGCGTTCACCTACCGCTTCGAGATCGTCCCCGTCACATGACAGCATCGTACACGGCGTCAGCCCGCATTGGTCGCGCCAAATCGGCGACGGCTGAACCAAAGGCATGGTCTGTGCGGCGCCGGCCGTTGGCGCACCGGACCCTCGACTTTAGTTGAACCGGTCGCGCGTTGCCAGCGGCGAACCCAGGCGGCGGAACAATACGATTCATGTTCGTATTGGCCACGGGCGGCCCGGTCGCACGGTCGAGGGGCGGTGCTTTGGCCGGTTACGTCCGCCGTTTTTCGCGCAAGCGTCGTTGGGACCGTCGCGAGGGGAGCGGAGACGCGACGGGAGGGTCAGGTCTCGATGGCTTCTTTGACTTGGTGGACGAAATGCGGACTTTTTTGGTTGGTTGACAGCTCGGCGGCCTTCTTGTCGGCGCTTTTGCGGTCGGCGTACTCAAAAATGGCGACCCGCTTCATCGATTGGTTAAAGACCCCCCAAAACGCCTTCAAGCGAACCTCTTTAGCCACCTTGGCGCGGCTCTTTCGCTTGGCCGGCTCTTTAACCGCCTTGACTGCGGCCGGTTTCTTCTTGCCGCCGCCGGCCTTCTCAGCCTTTTCCGCCGCTTCCGCCTCTTCGCGCAACTCTTTTCGGTTGACTACCTTACGCGCCATGTTTTTGCCATTCTTTGCTGCGCAACGCCCACGACCGTCGGACGCCGCTCGCCCGAGGCCATCGGGTTCAGATTTGGTTTCCGAATGATAACCGCCCGGCCGCCGATTGGCTAGCGGCGGTTGCAAGGGACCGGAGATCGCCCCCCCGGGCGCCGGCGCGCCAAGCCATTGTTCGGAAAGGTTTCCGACGCAGACCGGCGGCGGTTGATCGCCGCCCGAAGGTGACCTATTTTCACGGTCAATGCTGCCTGCCCATCGCTTGGCTGCTGGGAGATTTCTACATGACGCTGCGCTCGGACAACCCGTTTCGTCGATTCGTGTTTCGCAGCCCCCTGGGGATGCTGCTGGGAGTCCTCCCGATGGTCGTTTCAAGCAACCACGCCTATGCCGTCGGCCCGCTGCCCGCGTACATCGATGACGTGGCCTTTCTCCGCAAGCATACGGAGGTGATTGAACTAAAGGGGGACAAAGAGCCGGGCGCGATCGCCATTTGTCCAAAATGGCAAGGGCGGGTGATGACCAGCACGTTCGAACCCGCGTTTGGCCCCAGTCTGGGCTGGGTCAACCGTCCGTTCATCGAGGCCGGCAAGAACGACACCGTATTCAACAACTACGGCGGCGCCGAGCGGTTCTGGCTCTCGCCCGAAGCGGGCCAGTTCGCCTTGTTCTTCGAGCCCGGCAAGCCGCAGACGCTGGCCAATTGGCGGACGCCGGCCGCGATGAACGAAGTGGAATTCAAAGTGACCGAGCCTATCCACGCCGGGAGCCGTCAAGACGTTTCCCTCACGGCGGATATGGAACTAATCAACTATGCCGGCACAAAGTTCAACTTGACGGTCTGGCGTAGCGTCCGATTCGCGGGACCCCGAGATTTTGGACGGTTGTTCGGTGAACACGCCCAACGGTTGGTCGAAGAAAGTCGCGGGCAACTCGTGGGCGCTCGGACGGAGAATCAGATTCAGTCGAAGAAGGCGCTGCGGAAGGAGACGGGGCTGGTTTCGATCTGGACGCTGGGCCAATTCCAACCGGGACCGAACAACGTGATTGTGCTTCCGCACCACGTCGGCGCCGAGAGCGGCTTGGGGCCGGTGGTCACAACGAGGTACTTCGGCGAGATTCCACCCGACAGGCTCCGCGATTTAGGAAACGCCTTGCTGTTTCGCGGTGACGCTCAGTACCGCTCAAAGATCGGCCTCTCGCCCCAGCGCTCCAAGGGCGTGGCGGGCGCCATGAATTTCGACAGCGAGGTCTTGACGTTGGTCACCAGCGCCATGGCACTCAGCGGTGACAAGGACGTCTATCTGAACAACCTGTGGGATCTGCCGCAGCAAGAGCCCTTCATGGGCGACGCGATCAACAGCTACAACGACGGCCCCACGGCGCCGGGCGAAGCGAGCCTGGGCGGCTTCTTCGAACTCGAGACGCTTTCCACGGCCCGCGAGTTGGATGCCGACCAGCCAGTTGGCTACCGGAATTGGACGTTTCACGTCAAAGCCGACCTCATCACGCTGGACCGAATTTCCAAGTAAATCCTGGGGGTCAGCCTGAACCAGATGCGGGCGTTCTTACAACCGTGATGGCACGGTTGAACACGGCGCACCTCTTTTTTGGCCTTCTTATGTTCTGCACTCGTTTTTCGCTAGGACTCACTCATGCTGCGATCGGTGGTTCGCTTTAGCCTTGCCTTGATGGTTTGCTTCTGGCTGACGCCTGCGGCACGCGCCCAGTTTCGGCAGTTGATGCCCGTTTTGGAACAATTGGGTGACCGTGCGATGTTCGCCTCGGGATACGCCTTGGGGAACGTGATTTTCGTCGTCACCGACAACGGCGTGGTGGTTGTGGACACCACCGAAAGCCCGCTGGTGGCCGAAAAAATCATGGCCGACTTCCGCCAGAAGTGCGCCTTGCCCGTCAGCCACATCATCTACACGCATCACCACGGCGACCACATGAACGGCGCCAAGGCGTTCTTTTCACCGGGAGTCGAGGTCATCGCTCAGGAGCTTCATCGCCGCGAGATGGGGACCTTCCTGCTGCTCACCGGATACAACGCCAAGCTCAACGGCATTCAGTGGGGATCCAGTTTGCCAGAAAACGAACGCGGCATCGTCTTGGCGCTTGACCCTCGTAACCCAGTCCGCGGTTATGTTCCGCCGACAAAACTGTTCGCGGAAGAGCATACGTTCACGGCCGGCGGCGTCGATTTCGAGCTGTACCACACCGAAGGCGAAACGTTCGATCACCTGATGGTTTGGTTGCCCAAGGAGCGGATTTTAATGCCGGGCGACTTGTTCTATCCCTGCTTTCCCATGCTCGCCAGCCCGATGAAACCAAATCGGCCGGTGCTCGGATGGGCAGAGTCGCTGGATCGGATGCGCAAACTCAAACCCAAGCTGATGCTGCCTTCGCACGGACTGCCGGTTCGTGGCGAAGAAGAAGTCGACCGGCAGTTGGCCAATTATGCCAAGGCCATCCGTTTCGTCCACGATGAAACCGTCAAACGGCTCAACAAGGGGATGCCGGAACATCAGATTCGGGCCGAGGTGCAACTTCCCGAGGAACTGGCCAAGCTGCCGTACCTGCAGCCGATCTACGGCACAGTCGCGTGGGGAGTCAATGGCGTCATACGCAATTACACCGGTTGGTACGACATGAACCCCACGCATCTCGACTCGCTGGGCACCGAGGAGCGGAGCCGGTTGTTGGACGAGGCGGCCGGGGGGGCGGCGTCATTAATGTCCAAGGTCCAGGCCGCTTCGAACGCCGGCAAGCC
>CAYWTU010000276.1:0-5946 GCA_964461275.1 uncultured Pirellulales bacterium
GGCCAGCGTCTGCTCGTATTGCTGCGACGAAAGCACCGTGCCGCCGGTGAAACGGCTCGGCGTATGGACGTAGATCAGTGCCGCCAAATCGCCGTGCAGCGAACTGGCCACGCTGCGCCGCGCATCTATTTGTAATTCGGCCAGCGCGGGCCTCGGCAACCGGGCCAGGCTGCCGCCGACTTGCTTCTGGCGGGCCCGCCAGCGCCCCATTTTCCAGGCCGCCCGCTCGATCCAATTGCCGGCGCAAGCCATGCCCGACGGCGCTCGCTGAAGTCCAGCCCGTCTCAAGATTTCATTGACCCGAATTTCGCCGCGGAAGGCGCCGAAACCGTGGTCGCTGACCACGAGCACGCTCGCTCCTCGTTGTGCAGCCATGTCGCACAGTCGCCCCACGCACTCGTCCAGCGTCCGCAAGACCGCTTGCGTCCGCTCGACCCAGCGCCGGGGCGCCGTTTGTCCGCCTTGCGAGCCTCCGCTGCCCAGCAAGTGAAAGCACCGGTGCTGCAAGGCGTCCAGGGCCTGAAACTGCACCACCATCAACCGCCAATCCGACAGTCGATCGCAGACCGCCGCCGCCGTCACACGCTCGCCAAAGTGAACCTCCGTCCGGGCCGCCCCCGCAGCCAGTTCCTCCCACGTGCGCGGCGGGCGTTTCCAAACCGTCTCCAAACTCAACTCAACCCTCGCGCGTCGCAATGCCTCGGCCAACCGCGGATGTGCCGACAGCGTGGCGGCGCGCGATGGACTGTCAAACCCACCCAGAATGATCCCCACCCGGGGCGTCGTTTGTGGCCAGGTCATCGGCAGATCGATCGACACCGTTTGCCCGCCTTCGTGCGCAATCCGGTCGTACAACGTCGGCCGCTGCAAGCTCGTCGCGTCGTGCAGCCGTAGTTGGCCGGTCCGAGAATCGAGTCGGCGGAAATCCCACACACCGTGCCCGGCCGGGTCACAGCCGGTTAAGAACGTCGACCACGCGACGGGCGTGACGCTGGGCAAAGTCGACAAAAGCGGAGTCGCCGCGCCGCCGCGCAGCCAATGCGACAGGTTCGGCAGCACGCCTTGCTCGGCCAACGGCGCCAAGACATCTAGCGTCGCGCCGTCAAGTCCAATGACCATCAGGCGCTCGGCAAGGCGACGAGGAGCGGCGGTCATGGACAATGTTGCGCCCGGTTGATTGATCAAAGCATGGTCGATGGGAAAGATGCGCCGCTGGGGCGCCCATTTTGTTTATCGGCCAACAAACAGCCGGCTCGATTCGCGGGAATCAACGGGCGTTCGTAGGCCAATGTCACGATGCATGGCGGCCAGCTAAATGGCCCTGCACGATTCCAGGAGGAATTTCGCCGTAGGGGATTTCGCCTCCCCAAATCGTGTCAAGCTATTTAGTGATCGATTCGGCTGCGGCCGCGATCGATGGCCAGGGCACCGCGAGCAAGTTCGGCCAGGGGCGTGCCGCTGGGCATCCGCAGCCAAAACCTCGACTCGAATTGATCGAGAAACGCGCGCCGTTCACCCTTGCGCCAAGCCCAACTCGTAGCGGCCAGCCGCAGCCAATGTCGGCGGCGCTGCCGTAATTTCTCACTGGCTAGCCAAAACTGATACTCTTCCAACAGCCGATTTACGCCCGCGGCAAATCCGCTGGGAACCGGGGCCTTGGCGCCGATGGCCAGCACCGTGTGTGGAAATTTTTCGACGCCCACCGATCCCACCACCGTGGCGGCAAGCGGCGCCAGCAAGCGGTCCATGCAGGTCGGCGTCAGTCGCCAATAGTCGTCCGGAAAGTTGTGTAGTTTGAAATTCAACGGCGTCGACAACACGATGATTCCGCCCGGCGCCAGGATGCGCAGCATCTCTTCGACGCCGCGTCGCGCCTCGAACACGTGTTCCAGCGTCTCCAGGCATAAGATCGTCTGGGCGGCGCCGTCCGGTAGGTTCAGCTGCGCCAAGTCCTCAATGCGATCAACGCCCGGGCCTGGCCGCATGTCGCAGCCGCAATAGGGCTGTCCCGGAAAAACGTTCCGCAAGTTCGCCTGGAACTCCTGACCTTCAACCAGCAGCGAGCCGAATTCGAACACCGGGCCGCGCAGCTCCAGAGCCGGCGCCGCCAGTTCCACCAGCGCTCGCACTATTTCTCGCATCGTCGTGTCTCCATAGCGAATGCGTTTGTCCGATCCCGTTCAATTGGCCAGCGCGTTTGCGGCGGCTGCGGCCGCAAACCGCTCGGCATGCCAGCGATGCACCTCGACGGCCCTGTCTCCGCCGCCAAACCTTGCCGCCGGTTCGGCATAGCGCTGAAGCGTCCACCGTAGCGAGGCGGCCCGCGGGCTGTCGCGCTCAAGTTCGTGCCGCTGGACGACCACGTACGCCAGCCGTGGATCGAGCAGAGCCGCCCGCGCCGCCGTAAAGCGATACGTGTCCCGGCCGGAGTAGAGCGCCGTCCAGCCTCGGGTGTCGAGCACCCGCGCGCGCGGCGCTGCGTGCTCAAGCAGCCATTCTGCAGCCTGGCGGTGAACCAACCGACTTTCGTGTCGCGGCCCAAGCGCCCCCGCCAGGCATCCCGCCAGGCAAGCGACGACAGCCACCCGACCCGCGCCGCCCCACCAACTTGCCGTCCACAGAGCCGACAGTGCGACGCCTGCATGTCCCACGCCCAGCGGCACGAGGAGCAGCAGGTGCCGCGTCGACAGATAACCCCACCGGGCCGACGTCGTCAGCACGGCAGTCAGCAAAAGTGCGGTCAGCGTAAAGCCCAAACGCGTATACCAGCCCGGCAGCCGACCGCGCGTCAACCACATACCGGCCAGTGCCAGTCCGCCAATCCAATAACACCACGCCTGGGCCAGTTCGCGAATCAGTTCCCTCCCGGCCGGCAGCCAACCGTACACGCGCAACGAATGACTCGCGTCCTTATGTGGAAACACCAGCAATGGGCCGCCGGCGGTCGGCAGATTTGTGTCGGTCAGGTTCGGCGCCGAAGGTCCAGCGGCCAGGGCCTGCCCCAGGAAACCGCCCGCTGCAGCCACGCCGTCAAATCGGCCCATGGTCCTGGCCGCCATCTCGCCGGGCGACCGCGCGTTCGATAAATACAGGTAGGGCGTCCAGACCAGTGCCACGCCGGCCAGCAGCGCTGCTCCGCCAACCAGCCGCGTCCCGACTGCGCGAACCTCGTGGGCAATCAACGCCGCGAACACCGCGGGCAGCAGCAGTATGCTTTCGCTGCGGGCCAACATGGCCAAGCCACACATGCCGCCACACGCGAAGAGCCAGCGAAGTTGTCCGACGGGTTGGCGGTCGCCGGTATGGCGTGGCGCAAAGTAGTTGGCTGCGCACCAAACAGACGCCGCGAAACAAGCCAGTTGCGTCGAGTCGGCCAGGCCGTCCGCTCCGAGCCGGCAGACCTCGGGCAGGATGCACCAAACACTGCCAGCCAGCAGTGCAGCGGCGCTTCCGAACACGCGACGCGCCAGGCAATAAACTGGCACAACGGATGCAACCAATGCCGCAGCCGCCGCCCATTGAACCGCCAGCGCCCAGCGGCTAGGCGCGTCGGGCGCAACGATGTCAACGAGCCGCCGCGCACCGAGCGCCGCCAACGGAAAAAGCGGCGGGTCGGTTCCGCGGGCGATGGCGCGGGCCAGCCCTTCACGCTGCACTTGTGCCGCCATCCCCGCCAGCCGGACGCTGTCTTGCGCCGGCGTTACGGCTCGCGCGATGCACAGCCCCTGCACGACGCTGGACGCCAGCGCAAGAAGGACGACGGCAGTTCTGGGGCGGTTAAGCATCCCCCGCGGCCCTCCTTGGCCGCAAGCATGTTCGTGGCAGCGTTCCCATCCCGCGGTCGATCGAACGGTTCCCGAAACGCCGGGGGGCGGAGACTACCCCGTTCAACACCAACCGTCAACGCAGGCTGGGTAAAGCAGGAAAACGGCAAGACACCGTCGCTCGAATTGTCGCCCTTGGAATGCGGCGGGTGGACGTAGAAAAAAGCAACCCGGGCGACGAACATCGTCGTCGCCCGGGTTGATGACTGCGTGTGTGCTTTGCCGCGGCAGCACAATCTGCTTCTGCGGCAATTGTCCCAGGCCTACGAAGCGGCCGGGGCCGCCGCTGCGCCACCTTTGATCTTGGCTATCGCCTCGGTGGCGGCTTTTCGAACTCCTTCGTCCGGATCGTTGGCGGACGCGGCCTCAAGATCGGACAGCGCTATCTTCGCCGGTTCACCAATTTCTCCCAGTTTTTCGGCCGCCACGCGGCGGATATTCGCGCCCGCTTGCGAGTTGGTCAACATGTCCTGAATCGTCTTAATGTTTGCCGGGTCAGCCGACGGTTTGGGAGGAGGCGAATTGGCGTAATCGCCGCCGCCACCGCTGCCGCCGCAACCGGTCAAACCCACGGCGCCCGTCAGCACACACACGAGCAACAAGCTGGCCACAAGAAATCGAGCCATGATCGATGAATCCTTATATGAGAAGGAATAGCCGAACCATCCGAGGGACAGATCCCCCAGCGTGGCCACGCCACGACGGGCCGACCGGCCCACAGCAGGGGCCAATATACCGCGCGCCACCGGCAAGTGAAGCCGTCGCGGCCCATTCTATCCCTTGATCTTGGCAAGCGTCTCGGTGGCCAATTGGCGGACCTCTTCATCCGCGTCTTCGGCAGCGCATTTTTCGACGGCCGGAACCGCTGCCGAAGCCTTGGCGCCTAGGTTGCCCAGCCGCGTGAGGGCTTGCTTCTTGACGGTGGGTACTCCGCTTGCTGAGAGCGCTTTTGCCAGTCGCTCGACGGCCCCCGGTTCCGCATCGAGAACTTCTCGGGTCAGTTCCGGCCCGGTCGATGTCGTCCCGCCTCCGCCGCAGCCTGCCGTCGTGGCGATGAGTGCGAGAAGCAAAGCGATACAGGTCACGGCATTCACACGGTACATATAGGTTCCCTTTTTCGATCTACAAGGTTGAATGCTTCTTGCCGCAAGCAGGAAGAATACCTTCAAGGCAATCGCCCAGCAATACGCCGCGACAGAGGGCGCTGACTCGTATCAGCAGACGTCACCATAGCCAAGCTCCGCTGGGATGCAAGCCACCGCCTCTGCGGGAACATGCGTGGAAGTCGCTTCGACCAAGCGCCTTTTATCTGTAAGACGTGCCCCGACCACTACTGAAACGGAAATCCCCCTGGCCAAGCGAATTGCTCAACCAGGGGGAGTGTATAGTTCGTCTTTGCGAAGTCGCGACTACGGAATGGAAACCGTTTCAGCCCCGGCGATGGTCGACAACCCGCGATAGGTGGCCAAGTCAATCGTCTCAGGCAGGAAGTGCACCGATCCGTCTCCGAACAGGAAGTTGCCGCCGCCACGATGCTCCGCCCGGAAGTTTCCGGTGCGGTGACCATTGTTGCCTTGGGTCGAGGTTGAATGCGGTCCGTTGGGTGTGCCCAACGTGCCATCGCCGTCCCAGTCGAAACTGGGGCGACATGACGCGAGCGATGTTGGGCTAATAAACTGCACGGACGAATGGACAACCACGTACTTACCGTTGGGCGACCTCTTATTGAGCGGGTCCATGGTCTGGCCAAAACATGAAGAAATGTAGATCGGCGAAATCACCGCCAAGACGTCCAAGCTCGGCCCGAACCACCAGGGCTGGTATGCCGGGGCAACTCGAACGGCGGTTCCTGAGGAGCAGTCGGTAGGCACGTTCGTCGCCGTCAAACACAACGGCAGGCAGGAATTCAACTCAGCCGGCCCGCCGACGGCGGGCGACCGTTTGCCTACCCCAAACGCTCCTGTCGTGCCGCAAAGGGTCAACGGCCAGTTTTGCCCTTGGTGACCTTCGCCCATCGCGATCGTATTGCTCAGGCCGTCAGGAATATTGCGATCACTGGCCGCAAACGAAGCGCCAGGCACTGGCCACTCACGAGGAAACGAGGCGCAGAACATGCCCCGTT
>CAYWTU010000277.1:0-5931 GCA_964461275.1 uncultured Pirellulales bacterium
GACCGGGACGCAGTTTGTCGTGGTCGACAAGGACCCCGACGCCTTGGCGGAGCTGGCCGAAATCGGCGACGTGCCGCTCCTCTTGGCCGATCCCACGCGCGACGACACACTCCTGCGCTGCGGAATCTTGCAAGCCAAGGGGCTGGTCACCGCGCTGCACGACGACAAGGACAACGTCTACGTGACGCTCAGCGCGCGGTCGCTCAATTCGCGGCTGCGAATCGTGTCGCGGCTGGTCGACGAAGACAACCGCGCCAAGCTGCTCAAGGCCGGCGCCGACGAGATTGTCGCCACTGAAGCCATTGGCGGGATGCGGATCGCCTCGGTCATGATCCGTCCGGGCGTGGTCACGTTCCTCGATAAAATGTTGCGCAAGACCGACGCCACCCTGCGGTTCGAAGAAGTGCCGGCCAGCGAGGCTTCAGGGTTGATCGGCCAAACGTTGGGCGACAGCCAACTGGCCAAACGGACCGGGGCCTTGATTGTGGCGATCCGCGGCGCCGACGGCGGTTACCGCTTCAACCCGGGAGCGGACTATCGCGTGCAAGAAGGGGACGTCCTGATCGCCATCGGCACACTGGAGCAGATCACGTCGGCCAAGAAGCCGAGTTGACCACGCCATGACTTGCACCGCCGTCCCCGTTGCGTTGGAAGCGATATTGCCGCTGCGGGACTTGTATCTGGAGGAAATGGCCGCCCAGGTGCGCTATCACGCCTGCCACGAGCGAGGTTGGACCGATTCGTACTTGTTGCAGGTCGAGGGCGAAACGGTCGGGTACGCCTCGATCAAGGGGCAAGAGATTACTGACCGCGACACGGTGTTCGAGTTTTTCGTGGCCCCATCGCACCGCCGTTGGGCCCGCGACTTATTTTTAGCATTGCTCGAAGTCGTCCAACCGACGTGGGCCGAATGTCAGTCAAACGATCCCTTACTGACTCCCTGCGTGTTGGAATTCGCCCGCGACTTGAGCAGTGACGTGATCCTGTTCGCCGACGCGTGCGAAACGGAACTGCCCGAACGGGGAGCCGTCGTCCGTTCTCGGTTGCCAGAGGAGGTAATCTTTCCCCATATGCTCGAGCCGGTGGGTGAATTTGTTGTTGAGATCGAACGCCGGGTGGTGGCGACCGGCGGGTTTCTGACGCACTACAACCCTCCGTTTGCCGACTTGTTTCTGGAAGTTCACCCAGAGTTTCGCGGCCGCGGGTTGGGAAGTTATCTCTTGCAGGAGTTGAAGCGACGCTGCTACTCGGCAGGTCGCACACCCGCGGCCCGGTGTGGCATCACGAACCAGGCCTCTCGAGGCTCGTTGGCCAAGGCCGGTATGCGACCGTGCGGGTACATGCTATTGGGCCGGTTGTCCTAGGGAAGAGTTGATCCGATCTAACCGCCATCGTCGGTTGACTTTGCGTCGATTGCAGCGGTATAAATAGGCGGCGCAGGAAGCCCTCGGCCAGGCGGCCGCGGCGCGGCGCCAGGAGACCTATGCCATGCCGCCGGTGTCGCTCGATTTACGCAGCGCCGAGGATATGCGCGACGTGGTCCATCGTGCGGTCCAGGCCCTGGTCGAAGGCCAATTGGTCGCGTTTCCCACGGAAACGGTTTACAGTCTGGCGGCCAGCGCTTTGGACGAACCGGCGGTGAACCGGCTGATCGCGGCCAAACGCCGACCTGCCGACAAACCGTTGACGTTGGCGGTCAAGAGCGCCGAAGACGCCTTGGACTTCGTGCCGCGGATGAGCCCCCTGGCGCTGCGGTTGGCTCGGCGCTGTTGGCCGGGGCCGGTGACGCTCCTCATGCAGGACGCCGATGATGACAGTCTGGTGCAGCAATTGCCGGGGGCGGTACAGCAGGTCATCCTGCCGCATGGCGAACTTGGATTACGCGTACCGGCACATACCAGCGTGCTCGAGGCGCTGCGGCTCTTGGCAGGGCCGTTGGTGCTCACCGGGGCCCACCGCGAAGGCAAGGCCCCCTCGCTGACCGCTCTGGAGGTTTCCGCCGCCCTAGGCGACGACGTACAACTTATTCTGGACGATGGCCGTAGCCGCTACGGTCAGCCGTCAAGCATCGTCCGCGTTGGGCCGCACGGCTACGAGCTAGTGCGGGCGGGCGTGGTCAACCAGCAACACTTGAAACGGCTCTCCTGCATGTTGGTCCTGTTCGTCTGCACCGGCAACACCTGTCGCAGCCCGATGGCCGAAGGGCTCTGTCGGCGCCTATTGGCCGAACGATTGCAATGCGAACCAAAACAGCTCGAGGATCGGGGCGTAACGGTGATGTCGGCGGGGATTGCGGCCATGGCGGGTGGTCGGCCCAGTCCAGAGGCGGTGCACGTGATGAAAAACTACGGCATCAACATCGAGGATCACGAATCGCAACCACTCACGGCGCAGTTGGCCCGGCACGCCGACGTCATCTTTGTGATGACCCGTTCACATCGACAGGCGATATTGGCTGAATGGTCCGATGCGGCCGACCGCGTGGCGCTCCTGTGCCAGGATCAAAGCGACATCCCCGACCCAATCGGCGGACCCCCGGAGTTGTATCAGCGCTGCGCAGATCGAATGAAGGCAGAGATCGAACCTTGGGTGCGGCAGTTGCCGCTGCCCCCCGGACCCTAGTCACGGACGGACGCAGCATGACATGGCGACGGAGCAGCCTCAGTGGCGTTGAAGCGATGGCCCCGCTCTGTCGCTCCTAACATGTGCAGATACCAATGCTCCATGTCCGCGGGTAAAATCGGCGGCGCGGCGTGAACGTCCTTGAACCTAAGAAAACAGGTCCGACCATGCGATTGGCCATTGGCAGCGACCACCGCGGCTGCAACGTCAAGTCTCATCTGATCGACGCGCTCAATCGCTTGGGCCACGAGGTCCAAGATTGTGGCACGCATTCGGCCGAGGCGGTGGACTACCCCGACATCGCCGCCGACGTGGCCCGCCGCGTCGCCGGCGGTGAAGCCGACCGCGGCGTTCTGATCTGTGGCAGCGGATTGGGGATGGCCATTGCCGCCAACAAGATTCACGGCATTCGGGCGGTTCCCTGCACCGACGAGCTGACGGCCGAGATGAGCCGCCGGCACAACGACAGTAACGTGCTTTGCCTGTCGGCGGACATGCTGGGCGAGAAGCTGATCGACCGGATGATCGAGGTCTGGCTACGCACCGAGTTCGAGTCGGGCCGGCATGCGCGGCGGATCGAGAAAATCACGGCGCTCGAAGCGAGTCAGTAGTGGCGTCGGCGGGGTCGCCGACGCCGCCCCCTCGCTCTAGCCCTCGGGTACCCTTGGGGCGAAGGGTGACGGAACCAGAAATGCACCCCTGGGGGCTGCGCAGCGGGACAACCGGGAGTACGATTCATGTCGCCTGCCACATCCACGACTCCACAACCAGCGACGGAGGAACTGATCTGGATGGGCGCCGCCGAACTGGCGCAGCGCATCGCGGCGGGCGAAGTTTCGTCGGCCGAGGTGGTCGAGGCGCATTGCCGGCGGATCGAGGCGGTCAACGGTCGACTCAACGCGATGGTGATTCCGCTCTTGGACCAAGCGCGGCGGGAAGCGCGTCGTGTGGACGAAACGCGGGCCCGCGGCGAGGCGCTGGGGCCGCTGGCCGGCGTGCCGGTGACGATCAAGGAGTGCTATCACATCGCGGGCACGGCCTCGACGATCGGCATCGACGGTTTTCAGCCGGCGGCGTCCGTGCGCGAGGACTCGGTGTTGGTCGCGCGGCTCAAACAGGCTGGGGCAGTCGTGCTCGGCAAGACCAACATTCCGCAGTTGATGGTGATGCACGAAACCGACAACCCGGTCTACGGGCGGACGAACAACCCTTGGAACTTGGACCGCGGCAGCGGCGGCTCGAGCGGCGGCGAAGCGGCGATCATTGCGGCTGGCGGCTCGGCGTTGGGTTTGGGCAACGACTTGGGCGGCAGCATTCGCCAGCCGGCACATTCATGCGGCATCTGTGGCATCAAGCCGACGTCACGGCGATTGACCTGCTATGACACAGCCCACAACTTCCGCGGCATGGAGGCGTTCTCCGAACAGGCCGGTCCCATGGCCCGCCATGTCGACGATTTGACGCTCGCGCTCAAGGTGCTGGCGGCGCCGGGGCTGGAGCGGTTCGACCCACTGATGGCGCCAGTGCCGTTGGGAGATCCAGCGGCGGTGCGGCTGGACCAGTTGCGGGTGGCGTATTGGGAGGACGACGGTTTTTTCCGGCCGGCGCCGGCGGTGCGGCGGGCGGTGCGCGAGGCGGCCGAGATGCTTCGCGGGCAAGGCGTTGCGGTGGAACCCTTGCCGGTGGCTCATGTCGATCGTGCCATGGCCTTGTATTTTCAACTTGTCAGCGCCGACGCCGGCGCCGATCTAAAGCGCCTCTTGGGCAGTTCACGCCGCGACTGGCGCATCAAGAAGCTGCTGCTATTGGGTTTCATTCCGCCGGCGGTGCGGCCGTTGGTGGGCAGCGTGCTGCGGGTGGCGGGGCAACGTCGCCTGGGAGGCATCATCGCCAACACGGGCCGGCAATCGGCCGACAAGTATTGGCGGACGGTTTACGAGCTGCGGCAGTGGGTCCGTGATTTTCTAACGCGCTTGGACCAGGGGCGTTTCGACGCGGTGCTCTGTCCGCCGCACGCGCTGCCGGCGATGCGACACGGCGCCACTGACTACCTGGCCTCGGCCGCCAGCTACTGCATGGTCGGTAATTTGATTCAATGGCCGGCCGGCGTGGTTCCCGTGACGCGGGTGCGCGCCGATGAAGAAAGCGACCGTTCGGCAAGCGGCGATCTAGTGGAGAAGGCGGCCAAGGAGACGGAGCGCGGCAGCGCCGGATTGCCGGTGGGCGTGCAGGTGGCGGCTCGGCATTGGCGCGAGGACATTGTCTTGGCGCTCATGAAGGCCATTGAAACCGCCGCGCGACGGAATGAAGATTACCCGGCCAGGCCGACCGTGTAGCGCTCGATTCGCCAGCGAAGTTTTCGGTCAATGCAGCAAAACTTAGCCAACTTCACTACGCTTATCGCCGGGGGGACGGGGACGGTCGGCGAGGCGATCGTCCGTGAGTTTCTGGCCAGGGGCGCCCGCGTCGTCGTGCCGTCGCGCTCGCAAGAGGCGATCGACCGCCTGCGGGCATACCTGGCCGAAGCGGCCAGCGCCAACCTGACGACGCTGTTGGGAAATGTCGGCGATGAAGCAGACGCGCGGCGGATCTGCGACGATGTGGTACGCCGCTTCGGAGGACTGGACAGTGTGGTGGCCTCGTTGGGTGGGACTTGGGAGGAGAACAAGAAGCTGATCGATGTGCCGATCCAGACATGGCGCGCTTACGCTGACAGCAACCTGACGGCCCACTACGTTGCGGCCAAGACCTTTTTGCCTCTGTTGGCCGACCGGCCTGGCAGCAGCTACACGTTGCTCGGCGGACTGTCTGCGGTCGTGCCGGTGGCCAACTACAGCGTGGTGTCCATCAACAGCGCCGCCCAACTGATGATGGCCCGCATCCTGCAAGAAGAAATGAAGCACTCGGCCGTGCGGATCAATCAGGTGATGTGCGGCTACATTCGTACTCGCGCTCGCGCGGCGTACGCCAAGCCCGAGTGGATCACCGCGGAAGAGGTCGGCCGGTTTTGCGCGTACCTTGCTTCTACCGAGGGGCGGATGATCGCCGGCGGGGTAATCCAACTCGGCAACCGCCCGCCAGTGGAATGAAATCCGCGACGTCAGCCGGGCGAACACTTGCCGCAGGCCGCGTGTCGTGCGATGAATCGGACGCGCGATTATGGCCGGACTTTGTCGACTGCGCATGGCGTAAGTCGTTGCCGGCTGGGAAGTTGACCGTTTGCCAAGCGGGCGGTACGATGCCCTTGAGTTTGATTGACCAAGGCCGGAAGTGGATTGCCTTGGCGAAACGACGGTGGCTATAGCTCAG
>CAYWTU010000278.1:0-5925 GCA_964461275.1 uncultured Pirellulales bacterium
GTTTGTGATTGGCCTGGACGTCGCGGCAGACCTGGCGGCCCAGCACGCGCTGCCGGTCCTCCCACGACAGACCGTCGCCGGGGCACTTCAGTGTTAGGTGACGCTCCTCGACGATGTCGCCGGCCGTCAGCGGCGAGCGGGCCACCAAGCTGCGGCCCAGTTTCGCTCGAACCAAAGCCACGTCAGCCGGCACTGGTTTGTCGGGCCGGCCGAGTGCCGCCTCCACGCGACGCACATTGCGAACCAGTTCGGCCAATTCGTGCGGTTCAACGGAACATGCGTGATCCGTCCCCTTCTGCTGACGATCGAGCGTGAGGTGCTTCTCGATGACCGCGGCGCCCATGGCCACTGCCACCGGCGGCAGCAGCGTCCCTGGTGTATGGTCGGAGAGACCCACCGGCACGCCGTAACGCTGCCCCAGAGTCTTCATGCTCCGCAGGTGCGCCTCCTCATAAGGCGTGGGGTACAACGAAGTGCATTGGAGCAGCGCATAGCGAGCCCGGGCTTTGCGCAAGACGCCCACCGCCCGGTCAATTTCCGCCAGACCCGACATGCCCGTGGACAAGAAAATCGGCTTGCCGCGACTGGCCGCATTGGCCAACAGGGGCGAATTGTTCAGGTCGCGCGAGGCAATTTTGATCAGCCCCACGCCCATTTCTTCCAGCAGGTCCAAGCTGGGAACGTCGCAGGCAGTGGCGAAGTACAGCACGCCGTGACGGCGGGCCCGTTGCGCCAGCGCCGCATGATCGGCCGGCGACAGCTCCAGCGCTCGACGATGCTCGCCGTACGTGACGCCGTAGGCGTGCGGACTGTGATACGGCTGTGTCCAGGCCTCGCTGGCCCGTTCGCACTCCAGGTCGCGTTTGACGAACTTGACGGCATCCGCCCCTGCCCAGGCGGCCGCGTCGACCAATTGCTCGGCCGTGCTCAGTGAGCCGTTGTGATTTTGGCCCACTTCGGCCACGATCAACGTCGGCTCACCAGGGCCTAAGCTGCGCTGTGGACCGATGGCGATCCGTCGCATTCTCATGGTGCAGAATTCCTTTCCGCCAATCATCGATGCGTTGGCTCGACCATCGCGCCGCCGGGTCAGCCTGCCGCGCCTCGGACGTCAGACTTTAGCGTGCTGGCGATTCAGGTGGGCCATCCGACGCCGAAGTGCCGGCTGATGATCCAATAGGCCTGTGATTTGTTGCCAGTGCAGACACTCGGGGCCCAAGGCGTCGAAGATCGCCACGGCGTGATCCCAGTCTTCTTCAAAGTCGATGGTCAGGCGCAGATCGTCGCGATCCAGCGGCGTGGGAACCGGCAACAACCGAATGCGAAACCGTTCGGGCCGTTGGTATAAGTACCGGGTGACGTGCTCGCGGTCGGCCGGATCGGTCGATTCGGCGGCCGCCTGACGCAGGGCCGTGGCGCTGCACCATTCGGCGAACAGACCCAGTGACGATTGAATCACCGGCCGGCCGCTTTGCAGACCGTAGCTGATGTAGTCACAGTCGAAGTGTTTCTGCGCCGTGGCCACCAGCCGATCGATCAAAGCCGGGTCAATGAACAGATTGTCCGCACAGATGCGGACGACCGCCGATGCCGGGTGTGCGTCGAGCGCGGCGGCAAACCGGCCCAATACATCGCGCTCGCTGCCCATCACCACGGGAACGTCGGTCGGGACCAGGTCGCGAATGTCGTCGTCGTCCGGTCCGTCGCCCGCCGCCACCACCACCTTGTCCAAGAGGTGGCTTTCCGTGACGCGCCGCACGACCCATTCCAACAGCGATTTGCCCCCGACCTTTCGGGCTAACTTGCCCTTGAGCCGAGTCGAGCCGAGCCGGGCTTGCACGATTCCTAGTGTTTGAAACATTGAACGCCTCGGATCCTTCCGAACGGGGCCTGCGGCCGCGCAGCGCGATTCGGCCTGGACGTGCCGCCCAAAGGACCAACCGCGCGGGCGAAGTCTAGCACTCCGTTTTTCGCGAGGTCAAGACGAACTGGAGCCTGCTTGACGGCGACAAACTCAAGCGGCAACGACACTTCCAATCCGACGCAGAATCGCCTTGGCCGGCGTCGGCCAGAGCACTAGAATCCCCGCTTTCCCGCCGCGGCCACGATCGTTCCACGGCCGCCTACGGACAGCGACAGCACCGCTGGCGCCGCCCGCCACCCGCTTTGGTCACTCGCACGGACGCACACCATGCAGCAGCTCTTGGTCGTTGGCATCGACAGCATGTTAGGGGCGAACATCGCTTTGGCCCTAACCGGAGAGTTTCGCGTGTTGGGGGCCAGCCTGACGGCGCCGTGCTGGCTCGACGGCTGCGAAGTGAGGTTCTTGGCCGACGAGGGCCCCCAGGCCGTGGCCGAGTTGGTCAACGCCTCGCGACCCGATTGGGTCGTTTATTGCCCCGAGACCGCGGCCGACAGTTGGCGTCGTAGGCCGGAGATTCGTCCCCAACTTGCCGACGAAGGCCAGGCGCTGGCCGAGGCCGCGCAAAGTTTGGGCTGCTCGCTGACCGTACTCTCCAGCGACGCGGTGCTCCAGGGCCCGCGCATCTTTCAAGACGAGCAGGCTCGGGGATTCGCGGGCCACGACTTTGCGCAACAGGCCTTGCGCCTGGAACGGATTGCCGAGGCGGCCGGAGCGCTCGTGGTACGGACGCACGCCTACGGCTGGAGTCCTTGCCGTGAGGAATTCAGCTTGGCCGAAACCGCCTGGCGACATCTGGTAGAACGCGTCCCGCTCGCCGTCGACTCTGTGCGCTACGCCACGCCGATTCTGGCCGCCGACCTGGCACTGCTGCTGGTGCGGGCCTTTCGGCTCGGCCTTACAGGACAGATGCATATTGCCGGCGCCGAACGCGCCACGCCGCGGAGGTTCGTGGAAGAGCTGGCCGCTGCCTGCGGCCATGACGCCGGCTGGCTTTGGGCCAGCCAGGCGGCCGGCGGGCCCAGCGGCGCAACGCCGCAAGAAACTTCGCTCAGCACCCTTCGCGCCCGCACCCTGCTGAAAACTCCAATGCCGTTGCTTAGGCCGGGGTTAGAGCGGTTGGCGGCTCAGTTAGCCGCTGGCCATCGGCAGCGGCTCCGCGAGGGTTGGCCGTCGGTGGTGCGTCGCCGTGTCGCCGCGTAGACCAATCGGCAGGGCGCCCGTTCAAGCGAGCCAATGAATCATGGAGCCGGTTGATTCCGCGCCCCAGTAGAGGGCGCTTCAGGGGAGCGATCCCCAACGGTCCGCTCCCGGTCGAAGTGCGGTCGCGGCACATGATGGTCCAGCGACTCGATCGGCGCCGTGAGATACGCCTCAACCTGTCGAAAAATCGGCGCCCAACGGGGGTCGTCTCGCTGTTGGGGGACCATCAGCTCCGCAGCCAGATAGGCTACGCAAACGTCGGAAAACTGCGGCGACAACAACAGCTTTGCCAGCGCCGCGCCGATCCGCTGTTGCAATGCCGCGTCTTGTCGGCCGCGGCCGCTATACGCCTCGGGCCGCTTAAAGAAAAGCGACATGGTGCGCGGCACATAACAAATGCCTTGGCGCAGCGCGATCGTGTGATTGGCGAAAAAGTCGGCCTGCCAGTGCAACTGCGGCAGGTATTTGCCGGCGGCGATGAGCGACTCGCGCCGACTGATCGTGGCGGGACTGTAGATGCTGCGGCCGACGCGGGCGCCGTTGCGCCGCCTGCGAAAACATTCCACCAACTGTCGCGGCGACATGTAACACGGGCGATCGCTCCACTGGGGGTCGTCGGCCACGAATCGCCCCTGCCGGCCATTCACCTCGACATAGGAGGGAAAGCCGCAGCACAAACCGGCTTGCGGATGCTCGCTGAGCATTCCCAACGCGGTCTCAAAAAACCCCGGTAAGACCTCGTCGTCGGCCGCCGCGCCATATACATAGTCGCCACGACAGTGATCGATCCCGCGATTGGCCGAGGCGATCACGCCCTGGTTTTCGGTGTTGCAGACCAGCCGCAGGCGACTATCCCGGCGGGCCAGTGTTGTCAGGATATCAAGGCTGTCGTCAGTCGAGGCGTCGTCGACCACGATCACTTCGTCCGCCGGCCAACTCTGCGACAGAATCGCTTCCAACGCCACCGGTAAATACCGGGCGTGATTGTAGTTGGGCAGGAACACCGACAGCGTAGGTCGACGCATAGCGAGCGATCTCGAAGGTCCGCGGGGGACAGTTTACGACACGGTTTTTACGCCCCTGTCCTCCGACCTGGACAACGCCCCTGCCAGGCCGGCGACGTACTGCTGTGCTTCCTCCAACTCCGCCTGCATGTAACGCCGGACAACTGGGCTTGGCGTCACAAGCCCTGAGGCCAAAAACGGCGTCAGCACGTCGCGGTAGGCCGGCGAGCGCAACAATTGCAGCAGGTAGTGATTCACTTCCGGACAACCCGTGCCGCGGCCCGAGTCGTCGTCGCGGGCCGGTTGGCTGTAGCCCCCTGGCCGTTTGTAGAACAGCGCCAGCGTGTCGGGAATGAAGCCGATTCCCTCGCGCAGCGCGATCACGTGATTGACGAACCAATCGCTGATCCAGCGCAGCTCGGTTAGGTAGCCCCCCGCCGCCAGCAACGACGAGCGCTTGCAGATGGCCGACGGGCTGTAGACCCTGGAGACCGTGCCGTCGGCGTTGCCCGCTAGAAATCGGGCTGCCAGGTCGCGCGGCGAAAGAAAGCAGGGGCGGTCGCTCCAATCCATCCGCTCGACATGGAACGTTTCCCGGCCGCGCTCGTCGACCACCACGTGCGAAGGAAACCCGCACACCAGACCGGCTTGGGGGTTTTCAGCCGCCAATCTCATCGCCCGCGAAAAAAACTCCGGCAACACCTGGTCGTCGGCCCCGGCGCCGTACACGTAATCGCCCTGGGCCAATTGCATGCCGCGATTGAACGTCCAAATGACGCCGCGGTTGGCCGAATTGCGAATCATTCGGACGCGGCTGTCGCGGCGGACATAGCTCGCAATAACATCCAGACTGTCGTCGGTCGATCCGTCGTCGATGACCAACACCTCCTGCGGTGCGAAACTCTGCGACAACACGGCGTCCAGCGCCCGCGGCAGATAGGCCGCGTGGTTGTAGTTGGGCACAACGACAGACAGTGTGGACGGCATGGGCCAGGGTTGATGGACGCAGAGTGTAAGCGGGCGACCGCTACCTACCACAGCCTCGCTGACGGCCGCAAGGCGACTTTGCCGCGTCGACCAAGGCGCCGCCAAGCGCCCAGCCAGGCAACGGCCGATACAACCGCCCGCGGCAGACGATCCGCTGCGATGGACGCCCCATTTCGCGTCCGATAAACTGACGCTAAGGCCCTGCCCTGCAAGGAGTTTGTTCTCATGCTCGCGTTTCCACGAATGTTTCGCGTTCGCCAGCATTGGCCCGCTCCAAGATTAGAGGACATCGCCGGTACGGTCCACGAGGAACTGGCCAAGCTCGATTTGGGCCGCCGCATTCGGCCGGGTCAAACCGTGGCGGTGACCATGGGCAGCCGCGGCATCGCCAATATCCACATCGTGATTCACGCCATCGTGCAACACCTCAAGCAACTTGGCGCGCAGCCGTTCATCGTTCCGGCCATGGGCAGCCACGGCGGCGGCACGGCCGATGGGCAGCGGGCCATCGTGGAAGGCTACGGCGTGACCGAGGAATATGTTGGCTGCCCGATTCGGGCCACGATGGAAACGGTCGTGGTCTGTCGAACGCCCGAGGGCATCCCGGTTCATTTCGACCGCTATGCCTACGAAGCGGATCACGTCGTGGTCTGCGGCCGCGTCAAACCGCATACCAACTTTGTCGGGGAGATCGAAAGCGGCCTGATGAAGATGATGCTCATCGGCCTGGGAAAGCACGAAGGCGCCAAGATTTATCATCGCGCCATCATGGACTATAGCTTCGCCCAAATTATGCACAGCGTGGCGTCG
>CAYWTU010000279.1:0-5922 GCA_964461275.1 uncultured Pirellulales bacterium
CGCCTGGCTCGGTTCGTCGGCGTTGGTGCGGACCTTGAGCCGCCGCGCCGCGTCGACCCATTGCATGAGCTGCGCATAGCGGCCGTAAATTTCTGATTGCTCGGGTTTGAGGGTCTTCTTGATCAGCACCTGCACAATCTCACTAGGGTGCAGATTGATGTTGCCCGCGAAAACCTCGCCGGTGAAGCCATCGATCGAGATGGCGTCCCCTTCCCTGAGCAATTTGTCGCCGACACGGACCGTGCCTTCTTTGTAATCGACCTCAAGCGCCTCGCAGCCCACCACGCACGGCTTGCCCATCTGTCGGCTGACCAGTGCAGCGTGCGAACTGGCGCCGCCAAAGGCCGTGAGAATTCCCCGGGCCACCTTCATGCCGCGCAGATCTTCGGGGCTCGTTTCGCGGCGGACCAAGATCAATTGCACGCCCTTGTCTTGCAGCCAAAGGGCCTCCGCATCCGAGGCGTGGAAGCAGATTTTTCCGCTGGCGGCGCCGGGTCCGGCGTTGATCCCCTTGGCCAGGAACGTGCCGGCTAGGACGGCCGCCCGTTTCGCCTCCGGCTCGAAGATGGGCTGCAAGAGTTGATTTAGATCGTCAGCCGGGATGCGCTTGGCGGACAGGGCTTCTTCTTTGGTAATCAACCCCTCGTTGACTAGATCCACGGCGATGCGCACCGCGGCAAAGCCCGTTCGCTTGGCGCTGCGGGTTTGCAGCATCCAAACCTTGTTGCGTTGAATGGTGAACTCAACGTCTTGCACCTCTTTATAGTGGCGTTCCAGCCGCTCGCCGATCGCGCACAGTTCCTTATGGGCCGCCGGCATGTCCTGGCCCAGCGTCTCCTCGATCCGTTTCGTGGCACGGATGCCGGCCACCACGTCCTCGCCTTGGGCGTTGATCAAATAATCGCCGTTGAGCCCCGGACCGCCCAGCGCGCCGTCGCGGGTCAAGGCCACGCCGGTGGCGCAGTCGTCGCCGAGGTTGCCGAAGACCATCGCCTGCACGTTGCAGGCGGTGCCCCATTCGTGCGGAATGCCGTACGTCTGCCGATATACCTTGGCCCGGTCGTTCATCCAGCTCTCAAACACCGCTGCGATCGCGCCCCACATCTGCTGACGCGGATCGGTGGGAAACTCCTTGCCCGTCCCGCGTTTGATTGCCTGCTTGAACTCGGCGACCAGTTCCTTGAGTTGCTCGGCGGAAAGCTGGTTGTCGAATTTGACGCCGGCCTGCTCCCGTTTGTGTTCGAGCAATTCCTCGAAGGGGTCTTTGTCGGTCTTGGACTTGGGCTTCATGTTCAAGACCACGTCGCCGTACATTTGCACAAACCGCCGGTAGCTGTCCCAGGCGAACCGTGGATTGCCCGAAAGCTTCGCCAGCACCTCGACGGTCTGGTCGTTGAGGCCGATGTTCAGCACCGTGTCCATCATGCCGGGCATCGATTCGCGGGCGCCGCTGCGGCACGACACCAGAAGCGGGTTCGTGAGCGAACCGAACTGCGCCCCCATTTCCTGTTCCACTTTGGCCAGCGCGGCGTCGACCTGGGCAGTCAATTGCGGCGGATACTGACGTTCATGGGCGTAAAAGTAGGTGCAGACATTCGTGCCCAAGGTGAACCCGGCGGGCACCGGCAGACCTATCTTGGTCATCTCCGCAAGGTTGGCCCCCTTGCCGCCCAACAGGTCGCGCATTTTGGCCTCGCCGTCGGTGCCTTGGGGGCCAAACGAGTAGACGTATTTTTCGTTAGCAGACATGGCGGATAGTTCCTTTGAGCGCAACGGTATTCGAATTGGAGCGCAAGCCGCGTCGGGGCACCAGTCACGGACTGGCGCTTCGCACAGCGCATGGATCGTCAGTAAGAGCGGACAGAAAGCCAGGCGCCGGACAGAAATTCAGCAATTCTGCCCGATGCGTTAGCCCGCCTGAAGCAAGCTGGGAGTCTACCGGCGGCCGGCAACGATCGTCAAGGAACGACCACCCAGGGCCCACCCGCTGCGACGCCAAAACAACGCGACCCAGGACGAAACGCTCGTCCTGGGTCGCTTGATATTGGCGGGCGCTTGAGCGAACTAGGCCTTCAAGACGGTCTGCATTTTCATCACGTCGGCCATGTTGCCCTTAACCTTAAGCTTGCCCAAGGTGAAGGCGGTCATGGGGTTGACCTTGCCCAGCGTGATGCCAATCCAGGTGTCCGCGTCGGTCTCAATGGTGGCCGATGGAGTGGGGGCCGTGCCTTGGCTGGTTTCGCACTTGCCGTCGCCGACGTTGACCACAAAATCGCCCCCCTTGTCGCCGGCAATTTTGAACTGAATGCAAGCCTTCCAGCCCGCAGCGCTGCCAGCATTGAATCGGTTGGGCATTTCGTCAAAGATCTGTTTGCAGTTGTCGATTTCCATGCGTTCTCTCACTCTCTAGGCCGGCAGCCAGGGCCAGGCGCGCCAACGGGACGAAACTTGAAACTTGTACGGGTGAAGCCACCAGACCCATCAATGTGGCAGGTGAAAAACCCCCTGTCAATGACTTGGTCGACGGGCGATTTCCGAGCTTTTTCCGCCCCCGAGAGAACTGCGCCCGAGCCGCTTAGGGGACCGAATCGTCCGGTAGGGCCGCAGCGTCGTCCGGCGTTTCTTCCGCGTCGACGCCGGGCGGCGACAGCTCACTTGCTTCGAAGAACATCACGTGCTGCCAGGGCAAGTCGTCAAACTCTTCCACCAATCGGAGGCCGTTGGGCGTCAGCTCCTTGAGCACTTGCTTCTTGCTCATCTTATGTTCGGGCTTGATCGGGACCATGGGGTCCTCGGCCCGAAACTCGACCAGCACAACGCGGCCCCGGGGTTTCAACGCTCGCCGCAATCCGCCCAGAACCTCCTCGGGATACGACAGCTCGTGATACACGTCTACCAGTAGAATCAAATCGGCCGCCGCCTCCGGCAGGCACGGATCGTGCTGTTGCGACAAGATCGGTTCGACGTTCGTCACGCCTTCCGATTCCATGCGGGCGTCAAGCAGCCGCAGCATCTCGGGTTGTATGTCGACGGCCAACACACGCCCTGTCTCGCCGACCAACTTCGCAAGCTGGAGCGTGTGATAGCCATTGCCGCAACCGAAATCGACCACAGTCTGTCCGGGCTTGACGTGTAAAGCCTCGAGCATCCGCCGGCCGTCTTCTTCCTGCTCGCGATTGTTGCGAATCAACCAACCCGCGCCGTGGTAGCTCATCGTTTGAGCGATCCGGCGGCCCTTATAGCGCTTGCGCGGCTTGGGCAGCTTCTCGTCGCGGCCATCGGCCTTCGAGTCGGCTTCCGTCCGCACGGCGGGCTCGGCCGCGAAAGCGTGGCCGGCGCCCGACAGTTGAAACCGCGCGACCGTCAGGCATAACCAACCGGCCAGAATCGTCGAGACGAGTCGCAGACTGGATATCATGACGATGCCTTTGGTATTCGTTCGCGCACTGGTTCGCGGCATTAGGACCGACCGAACGACAACTTCCGCAGAATGAATTCCCCTCACCCGGCCTCTTCCAGAGGGAGAGGTGAGAAACGAGGAGGTTGTTTTTCGGTCGGTCCCGAGACGTACTGGTATCGAACGAAAGGGCAGGGCACGGGGCGCTGCTAACCGTAGGTTACTCGGTCGATCGATCCCGTGGCAAATCGTCCAGATTCTCCGGTCCGCCGGCGCCAGCCGTCAGCCGTCGATTCGCGGCAGGCGATGCGCCAGCGCCGGGAGCTGCGCACGGATATCGCTAAGCCGCTGCAAATCGATTTCGGCCATACCAATGCCGACGCCTCGTTCCACCCGGGCCAGTACAGCGCCCCACGGGTCCAAAATCAGCGAATGGCCATAAGTGGTCAGGTGCGGCGTGTGCCGTGCGCACTGGTTGGGCGCCAGCACGTAACACTGGTTCTCAATAGCCCGCGCTCGCAACAAAACTTCCCAGTGGTCGCGGCCTGTCCCCTCGGCGAACGCCGACGGGATCAAGAGCACCTGCGCCCCCGCGGCGGCTAAGCGAACAAACAGCCCTGGAAAGCGGACATCGTAGCAGATGGCCAGGCCAAGACGGCCCAGCGGAGTGGTGGCCACAACCGTTTCATCGCCCGCATCGACGTGGGCCGATTCGCGATACGTCACGCGGCCGGGCACCGCCACGTCAAAGCGGTGGATCTTGCGGTACTTGGTCAACAGCTCGCCTGTCGCTGAGAACAACAGCGACGTATTGTAGAACCGGCCGGGCCGCTCGCTGCGCTCGGCGATGCTACCGGCCAGCAAGATTACGCCGGCCTGTCGCGCCAAGTCTGCCAACCGGTCGCTCGTCGGCCCAGGGACAGACTCCGCCGCGGCAGCCATGGCGGCGCCGTCGGCCATCAGGTCGAACAGCTCCGGTAAGGCAATGAGCCGCGCTCCCCGTGCGGCGGCGGCTGCTACCTGCTCGGCCGCCGCTTGCAGATTGGCCGCCTTGTCGGCGCCGGAGGCAAGCTGTACGACCGCGGCCAGGTATCGTTCGATCATTTTTTGGCGGAAGGCTTAAGCGGCGTGAAATGTTGCACGTTGCGAATCTTCAACTGGCTGGGCTGGCTAGCAGCGGCGGAGGCCTTCGTGTGGTCGGGGCCCGTGCGGAGCTGGCCGGGCTTGGCCGCCTGTCGAATCTCCCGTCGCCGCAGGATTTCCTCCCGCGACAACTGCGACAGATCCCGCGGCTGTTTCCCGCGCGAGGCGGTCGGGGCCTCTTCTACCGCCGGAGACTGAATTTCCTCGGCCGGGATCGGCGGAGCCAACGGGGCGCCTTGGGTCTCGTCCATGACATTGTACGAGAAGTGCGACGTCGGTTCATGCAAGGCCGCGTGCCAGGGGTAGTCAAACACATTGCGGTAGTTGTAAGGCCGGCGATAGTGATAGCCGTGAAACGCCGGGTACCGATGCATAAAGCGGTTGTTGCCGGGGTAGCAGCCGTAGCGCGGGGCGTAACAAGTTTGCGGCTCAGGACCCCAGAAGGTGCGCCAGCAGCCCAAATGTCCGTAATCGGTCGATTCGCCGTAGCGGATGCCGGGATCCGCCGGATAACCTCCGTCCTGGTGGACCTGCGCGTGTGCGCCCACGGTCATCAACAAGACACTGACGAGCGAACTATACATGGCGGGTTCCTCGGGCGACGCGTCCGTCGGCGCATCGCGACAGCTCGGTGAGTCCGGCGCTGGGAGCGGACCAGCGGTCGTTACAAACGGCGTCCTCGTTGTCATGCCATCGGTCGCTACGACCGGCGCGGCGAGTTTTACCGCTGGAACCGGTGGGGCTTGTCCAATTTGCCAGGCTTCCGGCGTCACGTCCGGCATAACCGGCACAATTTCGCGCCGTCGGGCGCGGCCGTGTTAAATCGCACGAACGGCTGTCCATTTTTGTGAATCTGTGCCGACAAGGCGTTTTCGCGCGCCGTACCTGCGGGCCCTCTGCCTAACGTGGGACTATCGACCCGCGCCCGCAATGTGTCGCACTGGCGACGCCTTGCCTCCTCTTCGTGCCGTTCGGCCGCATGAACTACGCAACGCACTGCCCGGCGTCGCCGACCGATTTCGCTTTGTCGCCGACCGTAGCCGTTGACGACCGCACTTTGCCGCTTGCCCCCAGCGGCGAACACGACCTGGTTGGCGACGGATACCGCGCGCTCATCGGTCAGACCCGTTCGCTGGTCACGCTGGCCCCCGACCAATTCCCGATGGTCGAACAGCTTCGGGTGGCCGCGCGGCATAACGTCACGGTCTTGTTGGTGGGGGAGACCGGCAGCGGGAAAACGCACTTGGCCCGCCTAATCCACGAGTTGTCGCCCCGCCGCGATGCGAGGTTCTGTCCCGTTGCCTGCGGCGCCTTGCCCAGGGACCTCATCGAAAGCGAGCTCTTCGGCCACGTCAAAGGCGCCTTCACCGGCGCCGCCGAAA
>CAYWTU010000280.1:0-5914 GCA_964461275.1 uncultured Pirellulales bacterium
CATTCAGTTCGCCGGCATCAAGGCTCAGTAGTCGGCCGGGCTCAGCCCCGCCGCCTTCCAAACTTCGTCGAGCTTTTGCGAAGCCAACTTGACCACCTGTTCGCGGTTCTGGACGGTTAGTTGGCTACGGTCGACCTGCGGGCTGACCGGGCCGTCGTATCCCAATTCCGCCAAAGCGATCAAGGCCGCCGACGAATCGATCGCACCGCCTTCGCCGGGCAGCAGCCGTTGCTCCAGCGTCGCCTGATCGGCGGACACGTCAGCCGGCAAATCGGACAGCGTCACGGACAGCACTTTACCTGGCCCAAGCTTGCGGAGGTCTTCCACGCGACCGCCGCCGACCACCCAACTCCACAGGTCGAGGTGCAGGCCCAGGTTGGCCGCGCCGACCATATTGAGCAAGACGAGCAACGCATCGTAGTTGTGGATGAACTCAAACGCCTTGCCGGCCCTCAGACTGCCGGCGGCCTGCACTCCGACCGCTAAGCGAACCTTGTGCTGGTCCAGTGCCGCGGCGAGTGTTTTGAGCCGATTACGATGCAACTCGAAATTCTCGTGATACGGACGCAGGTCGCTGCCCGGCGCCAGGAGTAGGACGGCGCGGTCGCACTTGACCGCGGCCGCCGCCTCGGCCAATTCCATGGCCGCCGCCAATTGCTTATTTAAATCGGCCTCTTCCGCTTCAACGTCTAACGAAAGTGAAAAACTTCCTAGCCGCAGCTTGGCGCTGCTTAAGAGGCGACTGGCGTGGGCCAAGCTGCTGGCCTTCACGCGCTGCAAAAATTCAGCCCCATCCAAATCCATCCCACGAAAGCCATGGGACAAGGTCAGCTCAATCAATTCGCTCTGATGCCCCGTGATGCCCAGGGCCTCTTTGCTCAAGTTTTTGTACATTCGGCACTCCGACTACGACAATGTTGCTAGGTTACGAAATGGTTTAAGAGTTGGATAAGCACCCGATTCAGCGTCGCCCGCTCAGAGCCTGCCCGAGGGCTTCCGGAGAACCGCTGGCCGCCTGCGCTTGCGGCGCCGGTCGTCACGCCATCCGGTCGTCACGCCATCCGGCGGTGGATACTGCAGCGCTTCGCAAGACGACGATTCGCCATTCCATGGCGGCCAGATCGGGGCGGTTGGGGTCGTCCCGCGGGCGTCGGCCAGCCGCCAAACGGCCTCCCTTTTCCGATCGGCCGGCACGCGCCTTCGTCCCACACGGCCCTAGCGATTATCGCAAAACCGGTCCGATTCTCCAAGGGCGTGAAACGCCCGAAAAAACGCCTGCGGGAAAGGCGAGGCGAAGTCTGGCAAGCATTCGTACCCAGCAGACCGATGATACTTCATTAGTCGCCAGGGGCGCGCGCGTTGCAGTCATACCCGCACGCGTTGCCAACCGCCGTGCAGGAATCGCCAGGTCACCAAGCCGCAGCGAACCGTCAGATCGGCGAGCATGGCGTACCAGGCGCCAGGGACGCCGTAGCCGCCGCACTGGGCCAGGCCATACGTCAACGGAATCCGCACACCCAGGTAGCCGATCAGCGTAAACACCAGCGGCCAGCGGGTGTCGCCCGCGCCGCGCAGCGCGCCGCTGAGGATGATGTTGAGCGCCAAGGGCGCCATGCCGAAGGCGACGATTCGCAACAGTGGCGCCGCTTGGCTCTGAATGTGCGCTTGGTCGGCGGACAAGAACCACCATGTCAGCGCGTCGGCGAACAGCCATAGGCAAGCGCCTGCGGAAACCATGACCGCGCTGCCGACGGCACAGGCCGTCCAAACGCTGCGCGCGGCGGCCTTGGGTTGACCCGCCCCCAGGTGCTGCCCGGCCAAGGTGGCCGCTGCGATTTGAAATGCGTATCCCGGCAGATATCCGAAGGCTTCGATGCGAATGGCCACGCCGTGCGCGGCGGCCGCCACGTCGCCCAGGCGATTGATGATCGACACAAACCATAGTTGGCAGAGCACGATGGCCAAGGCGTCGAGTCCGCCGGGAACGCCAACCCGCAGCAGTCGGGCGATCAGGCTGCGATCGGGACGCACCGCGGCGAACGTGAGGCGTAGGCCGGTGCGACCGCGGCCCAGTTGCCAGACGGCGTACAGTCCACCGGCGAGGTAACCGGCTGCGTTGCCTATTCCGAGCCCATCCCATCCCAGACGTGGCGCGCCGCCCCAACCCAGCGCCAAAGACCAACTGAGGACGACGTTCACCATGTTGATGACGGCCATGGTGCGCATCGAACTGGCGGTGTCGCCTGCGCCGCGCAGGCAGGCCATTCCGACGACGCTGGCCATCAGCGCCGGCAGGATGGGCAGGACGGTGCGCAAGTAACGCGTGGCCAGCGCCGCCGACTCGCCCTGGAGTTGCATGACGGCCACGATTCCCGGCGCAAGCGCCCAGCCAATCGCCGCGGCGGCCGTGGCAAGGCCAACGCCCAGCAGCAGCGCTTGCCCGACCGTTCGGCTGGCTTCGGCGGCATTACCCGCGCCGATCGCGCGGGCCACCAGGGCCGTGGCGCCGATCGAGAGCACGGCAAACAGGTTTTGCAGCATCCAGACCAGGTAAACCAGGACGTTGATGGCCGCCAGATGCTGCTCTTGAAAATGCCAGCCGGCCAGCAGCGTGTCGCTGAAGCCGACCAGCATGTACAAAACCTGTTCGACGAGCACCGGCCAAACCAGCCTCGCCAAGGGGCGAAGCGTGCCTGGCTGGTCGGTCAACGAGTATCTGAGCAGCGCCATGAACGAACGACGATCGCCGCCGCGATAGTTTCTTGGACCGCCCTTAGCTCAATAGTCGCTCGATGTCGTCGGCCGTCAGGGCGCTGAGCGGGCCGACGTCGGCCGAGACCAAGGCGTCGGCCAACTGTTTCTTCTCCCGCTGCAGCTCCACGATTTTCTCCTCGACCGTGTCACGGGCGATGAGGCGATAGGCGAACACGGGCCGCGCCTGTCCGAGCCGGTGGGCTCGATCGATCGCCTGGGCCTCGACCGCCGGGTTCCACCACGGGTCGAGGATGAACACATAGTCGGCCGCGGTCAGGTTGAGCCCCAGACCGCCGGCCTTGAGGCTGATGAGAAACAGCTTGCAGTTCGGATCGGTTTGGAACCGCTGAACCGCCTCGGCCCGTTTGCGCGTGCGTCCATCCAGGTAGGCGTAAGGCGTCTTCATTTTGTCGAGCTTGATCCGCACCAGGTCGAGCAGGCTGGTGAACTGCGAGAAGACCAGCGCCTTGTGACCTTCGTCCAAAATTTCCTCCAACTGCTCGAATAGCGTGTCGAACTTGGCGCTCGAATCGCCTTTCTGCGCGGGCTCGAGCAAGCCCGGGTGACAGGCGGCCTGGCGCAACCGCAGGAGGGCTTCGAGCACGTAAATGCGGCTCTTGTCCACGCCATTTTGCTGCACCTGTTTGGCCAGTTTGGCGCGATAGTGGTCGCGGAGTTCGTCGTAGAGCTTGCGCTGCGACGTTTCCAACTCACAGTAAATGGTCTGTTCGGTTTTCTCGGGCAACTCCTTGAGCACCTCTTCCTTCGTGCGCCGCAAGATGAACGGGCGCAGGGCGCTGGCCAGTTGGGCCAGGCCGTCGGCATTGGCCGGACCGCGCGTCAGGTCCTGCAACAGCGCCGAGCCGCCGAGCATTCCCGGATTGAGGAACTCGAACAACGACCATAACTCGCCCAGGTGGTTCTCGACGGGCGTGCCCGAAATGGCCAGGCGATGGTCGGCCTGCAAGAGCCGCACCGCCTTGCTGGCCTGGGCGGCGGCGTTTTTGACAGCCTGCGCCTCGTCCAGAATGGCGTAGTTGAATCTGGTCTGTCGCAGTTTGTCGATGTCGCGGCGGAGCGTGCCGTAGGTGGTGACCACCAAGTGATGGTCGTGCAACTGGTCGAGGAGCCCTTCGCGCGACAGGCCTGTGTAGTTGAGGAGCTTGAGCTTGGGCGTGAATCGGGCGGCTTCGTCCTGCCAGTTGTGAACCAGGCTCCGCGGCACGACGACCAACGACGGCGCACGCTTTTCGCCCGGCTTGAGCTGGCGCGTCCGCTCGGAGTCGAGGGCCGCCAAAACCTGCACCGTCTTGCCCAAGCCCATGTCGTCGGCCAGGCAGCCGCCGAAATGGAACTTGCGTAAGAACGCCAGCCATCCAAGTCCCTCGCGTTGATACTCGCGGAGCTTGCCGGTGAACGTGTCGGGCGGGTCGACGGCGCCGACGCCACCGAACGAGTGCAGTTGCTGGCGAACGGCGCGAAACTGTTTGTCCAGGTCGCAGGCCGGCAGCGCCGCTAAGAGCGAGTCCAGCAGCAGGGCCTGGTTCGGCTTGAACCGCAGCTTGCCGTTTTCCTCACTTCCCAACTCACTGAGCCGCCGCAATTGCTTGAGCCACGTTTCAGGCAACAGACCCCGACTGCCGTCCGCCAACTGGACGTAGTCGTTTCCTTTGCGGATGGCGGCCAAGACCTCGGGAATGCCGATCTGCGCGTCGCCAAAGTCGCAATCGCCCTCTAGGTCGAACCAGTCGACGCCCGACGTGACGCTGAGCCGAAATTGGCCTACCGACTTGATTCTCAGCCCCTGAGCCTCGATCACCCAACCTTCGCCAGTTAGCGTGCGGGCAATGACGGGCAACTTGGATTCGGCAAAAACCAACTTGCCGCGCGGATTCCAGTAGATCGACGGCTCGCGCACGCCAAGTTGGTCCAATCGCTCCAGGGCGGCCTGCTCTGCCGCCCGATCGCGGCGGAAGACGATACGCTGGGCCCTGTCGACCGTCGGCGTTATCGGGTCTTTTGCCCGCCACTCACGCCCGTTGTATTGAAAGACCAAGTCGGCGAACAGGTTTCCCTTGGCGGCGCCCAGGTAGCTGTTCTTGGCGTCGGGCGATTCGATGCGCAGCATCGGCTGCGGCGTTTCCGTCACCACCTCGTACCGCAACTCCTCGGGCAGGTCACAAGGGGGTGGGACGTCGGCCGACCAGATCGCGTGGGCGAACTCGGGGCCGTGGGCACGGCCGATTTCCAACACCGGCGTGGCCCGGAGCGCAGCCAGCCAGGGGAAGTTTACGTCGCACGATAGTCGCGACAGCCGGTCGTCGAACATCACGACACCGCAACCCAGGAGCAGAACAGGGGCCGCCAGGGAAATCGATTCTTCGCCGCGCTCGAGCACCCCGCTGAGCCGCCAACCGGATGGTTGGCCGACCTCTTCCATGGCGCAGCGAAATGTATACGGCGGGCCCGTGTCCCAAGCCAGCGGCCGCCAGTCCTTGGCTTCAGGGGCAGGTTGGTGCCCGTACCAGCCGAGTCGCCCGGTCTCGTGCAGCTTGGGCAGCGTCAGATCGAACAGCGCCGTGTTGATGAGGAACCGCGACGGCACCCTGTCCTCCGGTTCGAAGCCATAGAAACCGTACGTGGTCGAATGGCGACTCTCATGACCCACCAGCAGCGCCACGGCCTCACGATCGACGGCCTCGGGAAACTCATCGATTTGGTCGCGGTCCAAACGGGGCGATTTCGGCACGCCCCACTGTCCATTCTTGCGCAGCGACTGCTCGAATAAATCGACGACCAGTTGGCCTTTCCGGCGGCACTCGTCAACGTTCACCAAATACAACAGCCGACCCGTCGACGTGCGCCGCCCCGTCGGTTGAGGGGCAGCTTGCCGGATGCGACGTTCCTGCTCGCATGCCCGGGCCACGAAGTCGACAACGCCGCTCCAGGCAGGGGGCGGCGGCGGGGCCGCGGGAGGCTTGCCGGTCGATTTCGGGAGGGCTCGAATAGGCTGGCCCCATCCAATCTCGGCGCCCCTTCCCAATATTTTCACCAAGGCCCGTTCCAGCGGGCCGAGTTGTCCAGCCTCAGAACCGAAGGTAACGCCCTGCTCCTCATCCTCGTCTTGCAGGGCGAAGGGCTGGTCGCCTTCGTCGTCCTC
>CAYWTU010000281.1:0-5913 GCA_964461275.1 uncultured Pirellulales bacterium
CCGGGTTTGGACTCTCGCTGCGGGCCGTCGAGGGACGCACGGGGCGGCTCTCCTTGGCGATCTACCAGGGGCTATACGAACGCGTTCCCGAATTGGCCGTGTTTTGCCTGCTCACAGGACTGGCCAGCGTCGGCTTCCCGGGCACGATTGGTTTCGTAGCCACCGAGTTGCTGATCGACGGAGCGGTGCAGATCTATCCGCACGTTGGCATCGCCGTGGTGATTGCCGCGGCGCTCAACGGCATTGCGGTGTTGCAACTCTATTTTCGCTTGTTCACCGGCGCCCGGCACGTCTCGGACATTTCACTCCGCAGCCGCCCTCTGGAAGGCGCCGCCGTCCTGACGCTCGCGGCACTGATTCTCTTAGGCGGTGTGATCCCGCAGCCGGGCATCCGCTCGCGGCATCACGCGGCGGTGGAACTGATCCACGCGCGTCGCGTCTCAATGAGCGGCGGCGCGGCGGCCGACGCGCTCGCTTCGCCGGCCGTCGCCGATTCCGCCGCAGCAGAGCGCGATACCCAAACATCACAGCCCCAATAATTGCCCCATGCCGCGACGCTTTTGGACCTCCGCCGTATTGGAAGTACAATTCTCCCCATGGGCCATGGAAAACAATCTCCGCCGCCTATTGCAAGCGACAGACTCTTCGGCCGCCGACCGCTGCTCAAAGCCGGCGCGCTCGGCTGGCTGGGAGGGTTGACGGCGTCGCGCCGCACGTGCGCGGCAACGGCCGATTCAACTGTCGCGCCGCCGAAGGCCAAGCGCTGCCTGCTCGTGTATCTCTTGGGCGGGCCGTCGCACTTGGACCTGTGGGACTTGAAGCCCGAGGCGCCGGCCGAGGTGCGCGGGCCGTTTCAACCGATCGACACCACCGTGCCGGGCCTACAGTTCGGCGAGCACCTGCCGCGATTGTCCCAGCGGGCGCAGCGGCTGACCGTGCTCCGCTCGATCACCGACCCGAACAACGATCATCCGTTCATGATCTACAAGACGCTCACCGGGCACGAATCGAACGTGCCGCTGGGGGCCAACACGGTGCTGCCGCCGTCGCGGTTGGATCATCCACACCTGGGCGCCGTGCTTTCGCGCTGGCGGCACGACGATCTGGGTGTGCCCGGCTACGTCGCCATTCCCGAGGTCCAGATTCGCAAGCAGAACACGCCGGTGGCCGGCGGCGGTAGGGCAGGATTCCTCGGGGCGCGATTCGATCCGCTAGCGGTCAACGACGATCCGGGCAGGGCCCAAGCAATGCTCGCGCGGCTGGACGAGGTCACCCAGGCACGTCTGCAAGACCGCGAGTCACTGCTGGCTTGCATTGATGGCCGCACGACGTCGCTGACGGCGCCGGCAAGTATGGCCATGGGTCCGCAGGCCGACGACTATGCCGCCTTGCGAAATTCGGCGCTACGGCTGGTGCATCAGGCGGCCGCGGGCGGATTGCTCGACCTTGAGGACGAGCCCGATGAGCTGCGCGACGCCTACGGCCGACACCGGTTCGGTCAAAGCCTGCTCTTGGCGCGGCGGCTGGTCGAACGCGGCGTCACTTGTGCGGCGGTGCATTTCAACCACATGACCAAGTGTGACGGCTGGGACACGCATCAAGACAACTTCACCGCCCTGAAAGACGAGCTGTGTCCGCAATTGGACCAAGGACTTTCGGCGCTGCTCGACGATTTGCACGACCGCGGCCTGCTCGACGAAACGCTGGTGTTGGTGATGGGCGAGTTCGGCCGCACGCCCAAAATCAATGCCCAGGCAGGCCGCGACCACTGGGGACCGTGCGGCGGAGCGATTTGGGCCGGCGCCGGAATCGCCGGTGGGCGGGTCTTGGGCGCCTCGGATAAACTGGGGGCCGAGCCGGTTGATCTGCCCGTCTCTCCCGCCGACGTGGTCGCCAGCGTGTACGCCGCGTTTGGGATCGACCCAGCCCAGGAAATCACCGATGGCCTGGGGCGGCCGTTGCGCCTTTCGCCAGGCAGGCCCATTCGGGATCTGCTTTCTTAGCAGGGCGGCGCAGTGCCCACGGTGGCGCCATGCCAACGTGGCGTGAGTTCGGAAGTCTTTGCCGCAAATTCGGCCTAACCGTAACTCTCCCGATGGATCTTTTCCTTCGGAATACCGATGGCCGCGAGTGCCGCCAGCGACGTTTCCAAGAATCGTGGCTTGGCGTCTTCGCCCTTGGCCTTGGCGGCCTCGCGGTCGTACTTGGTGATGCCCGGTCCGCAGCAGAACACCTCTACAGCCGACGGATCGCGAACTACTTGCCGCAAGATATCCTCATTCACTCGGCTGGCAAACACGTCCGGTCCCTGGACGTTTTTTTCTCGCGTCAGGCAGTGGACCACGCGGACCGTGTCTGGGTGCAGCATCTGCAGCTTTTCTAGCTGCCGCCGGAAGATCACGTCGTTCCACGTCTTATTGCTGTAGATCAAGGTGTGCCTGAGCTTCATGCCATGGGCCAAGGCGTGCTTGATGATGCTCAAATTCGGCACGCTCCCGGAGCCGGCGCACAGGTGCACCAGGTGGTCCGTCCGCGATTCGATGTCGTCGGGCAGGACGTACGGACCGGTGAAGCCAGTGATGACCATGCGGGCGCCGCGGTTGACCCGCCGCACCAGCAGCGGCGAGAGCAGCGGCGGATACTTTGTCTGGCCGGTAATGTAATCTTCTTCCTTGACCGTGATGGCCAAGTACTTTTCGTGCGGCGCCGAGCACATCGAATAGGCGCGGGGCGGCTCCTTCTTGCCCTTCATGTCTTCCAGATAGCGCGTGAACCGGTCCAGGGCCGCGAATTGATGCGGATCGATCGTGAGGAAGTGCCCCGGCTTGTAGTCGAGCTTATCGTTGCCGGTAAAGAAGACCAGCGTCGTCGTATCGTGCGTCTCCACGATCACGTCGGCCACCATCACTTCCAGTTCGCGAATGCGCTTACGTGACGAGGCGGTGTTTTCGGCGGCAGGTTCGTGCGTCGCGTCCAAGACGGGGGCTCCTGTGGGGTAAGAAGCCTCCTATCTTGTTAGGCGGCGTGCACAACTGCAAGTAGCTAGCTGGAAAATGGCGGACGGCCCAAGCGGATCAGGTTCCGCCAGTCCAAGGGCAACGGACGAAAGTGGGCGCCTCAATGCCCGGGCCGCTCCTGGGGAAACTCCAACCGCCAGCCGCCCGATCGCGAGACCAGCCGCGTGGGAGTCGACACCGCCCGCCACAGCAGTCGCTGCGCAGGATCGTCGAGCGCTATGGTTTGCCTCGACCCGAAGGGGGGCGTGCACTCCAACCGCAGGTCGGCCACTTCGACCGGCGTCGTCGTCCCGCCAACGCGAATCGCCAAACGCGGCTCGGGGTCGTCGCCGCTGACGGTGAAATTGAACTCCAGGTCGCGCCAGGCGGGCCAAATCCTGACCGTTTCCGCCCATCCCAGGGGTTCGAACGGCTCACTGCCCTGCAACAGCGTCAGCGAAATCTCGCGGGCTCGGTCGGCCTGCGCACGCAACGTTAGCCGGCAACGCGTGCCGGCCAGCAGCGCGGGCGCCTGGTGCTGCACTTGAATTTTCCAATCACCGTCGTTGGGCGGTTCGGCCACGGCGTCGACCGGATAGGTCACCCGCACCCCGTCGGGCGGCCCGGGTACGAAGAACATCGCAGCCGGTGTCGTGGGTTCCCAGCGCAAGTGCCAACCCCGCAGTTCAGGTTGCTGCGTCGCGCCGCCGGCGCCAACGACCGCTACCTGCGACAGTTCGAACGGCACTCGGCTACCGCCAGCCTGGACCACCAGGCGTGGATCGAATTCGCTAACCGGGAGACGAAACGGCGTTGCAAACGATTGCCATTCGGGCCATAGCCGCACCCGTTGATACAGTCCCAGCTCGCGCCACGGCTCGTGCGCCTCGGCCAGGGCCAAGTCCACGTCGCGACCGCGGTCGGCCCGCGCCTGGAACCGCAACTGATAGTCGGTGTCGGCCAGCAACGGCTCGAGATCGTGTTCCAGCCGCACGCTGTCGGTCGGCCTGGGGCACTGTTGGCCGTCGGCAGGCGGGTGAAATTCAACTCGTACCCCATCGCCGGCGCCTTGGGCAGCGACGACGGCGGTTGGGGCATCGGGAAACACAAGCTGCCAATCCGCGGCTTCGAGTCGCGTTCCGGCCGATTTTGGCCGCGTTATCGGGGTCAGCATAACGTCCGCCAACTCGAACGGCTGCTCCGATTCGCCCAGGCGAAACTGCACGACCGGGTCCAGTTCGTCCGAAGTCGGCGAAAACTTGATTCGCAGCTCCTGCCATGGCTGGCCGACGCGGTACGGCAAATACGGGCCCATCTGTGTCCACGGCTCATGGCCCGTGGTGATCGTCACGTGCGCCGAGCGCTGCGCATCGGCCCGCATCCGCCACGCCAACTGATACTTCACGCCGGCCATCAGCGGCGGCAGCGACTGTTGCAACATTACCTGCCAGGCCTGATCCACGCCGGGCGACGGCTCGGCCGCGGCGCCCGGTTGTTCCGCCAGTTTCCGCGCCACCTCGTCGAACAGGCCCTGCTTATGCGGATACTTTTTGCGCGCTGCACGCAGCGCCAGCGGCCAATTGTCAAAACCCGCCAGCGAAAGGGCCAACACCTGCGCCGCGTCGAGCTGAGGCCAGACCGCAGCGTCGGTGATCTGCCGCGCATAGGCGAAGGCCGCCTCGAGTTCCGCCGCGCTGACGTCCCTGGCCGACGCCCGCGCAAGATCGGTTTCACCCGGCGCCGCCACGCACAGAAAATCGACCGTACCGGAGTTGGGCACGTGGGCCACCGGCTGAAAACAATCTTGCAGCCGATACATGGCCAGCGGTATCCAGGGCGTCGCGTAGTGGGCGAAGTCTTGGTGCAACAGCCGTGACACACCTGGCAAAAGCGACGGATAAAACTTGCACGAGATCGCCGTGCACAGTTCCCAGGACTTCATGGCGTCGACGATCAACAGTTCGATGGGCCCTTGCCCCCATGCCGCCTGGGCCAGGTCACCCTCGTGAATCGCCACCCGCCCCTGCCACGGGGCAACGCGGCGACGGAACTCGTCCAAGAAACAATCGCCCGGCAGAAACACACCGGCCAGACTGCCGTTGGCGACATGCCCGTCCATGTAGGTCGCCCAGCGAAACAGATCGTAGGCGTGAACCACCGTAGGACGGACCGCCTCGCGGCGGTTGAGCTCAAGCCCTTGTGCCAGGGCGATGACCGTCGAACCCAGCCAACTCCCCAGGTCGACCACGGCGCCGCGACCCGTGAATTGCACCTCGGCCAATTGACGCAAGTAGAGCCGCTCTTCAAGGGGCGTCATGCCTACCAAGGACATGACGGCCAGGGCATCGGGGTCGAGCGACATGATGACCCGGAACCTGCAAGGACGGCGGCTTACCGTTCGCGGAAGGTGATCCGGCCCTTGGTCAGATCGTAGGGAGAAAGTTCGACTCGGACGCGGTCGCCCGGGACAATGCGGATGAAGTTCTTACGCATCTTGCCGGCGACGTGGGCGATCACCTGATGTCCTCCATCGAGCGTGACGCGAAAGCGCGTATTGGCCAGGGCCTGCGTCACCACGCCTTCCACCTCCAGCGATTCCTCTTTTTCTTCCGCCATCCAGCGTCTCTCTATTGGTGGACCTCACGGCCCTGGGCAACGCAAAGCTCCCTCAGACCCGCCATTTCGTCCGGCGACCAGCCGCCGTTGGATCGTAAACTCAAACCATCATACTGTTTACGCGGCCGGCGTCCAGCCGGGGCGGGTATGGTCCAGGGCCAATCAGTTTTCGGCCCGACCCTATAGGGCGCCATTGACTTTGCCAGTGGGCAGCGAGAATAACGGCCGGAATCGAATCGCCACCAAAGCACTGGCGGAGCCAGTGGCGCCCAGAAGTCCATCCACATTGAATTACTGATCG
>CAYWTU010000282.1:0-5898 GCA_964461275.1 uncultured Pirellulales bacterium
TGGTCTTGAGGTACAACAGCTCGCGTTCCTTCTCCTCGCTGAAATACGTCACGCGGCCCAGGTCCTTGGCCAGCATCAGAATGCGGCAGTAGGCGTCCAGAATCTCCGTCCACCAGTAAGCTTTTTCCACCGTCTCGCCAAAGCTCACCGTGCCGTGATTGGCCAGGATGATCACGTTGCTCTTTTTGACGAACGGCAGCACCGTGTCGGCGACGACCTGGCCGCCGGGTGTCTCGTACTTGGTGATCGGCACGTCGCCCAGAAACACCTCAACTTCCGGCAACACGCACTGCGGAATTGGCTCGCGGGCGATGGCGAACGCGGTGGCGTGCGGCGGATGACAGTGTACGACCGCTTTCACCTCCGGCCGCTCCTTCATGATCGCCAAATGCAAGAGAATTTCGCTGGTGCGCTTCTTCGTGCCCGAAAGCTGCTTGCCGTTCATGTCGACGGTGCACAGATCCTCGGGCTTCATAAAACCCTTGCAGATCATGGTCGGCGAGCAGAGCACTTCGTTCTCGCTAAGGCGATAGCTGATGTTGCCATCGTTGGCGGCGGCGAAACCTTTGGAGTACAGCCGCCGGCCAATTTCACAGATTTCCTGGCGGAGCTTGAAGACGTTTGGCATGGTGTGTGGTTCCGTGGATGCGGTGGATAGCTATATAAAGATGAAGGCGTTCGTAGTGTGCGGTTGAGGGTCGCTCTGGTCCCCTCTCCCTCCGGGAGTGGGTTAGCGTGTGTTTTTTTCAGGGTTCGTATGCCAATCCTTCGGCCGGCCGACGTTGACGTGATCAAGGATTGCAGCCACATACGCGTCCACCGGTTTGCCCGCTGGATCAAACGGTTGTGCCGCCTCGCGGCCTTCACTGAACGCCACCAGGCTCCCGTCGCCCGCGGCAAGTTCGTCGTAAGCCACCAACGCCTCCGCCCGCTCATTCGATTCGCCCAGCAAGTTGGCCAGCGTCAGCGGTACAACCAGGCGCAGCGTTGCCCCGCTCATCGTCGAATGACTTAGGTTCATCGTCACAGTGCCAATGACTTCGCCGATTCGCATGATGTTGTTTCGATCTTTCTGTCCCCGGTCATCGACCGAGGGTTGTATGTGTTGCGTGCGCTTTGTCAGTTCAGCGCCGCGGCCAGTTCAGTCGGACACGCGGCAGCCTCGGTGGCCAGTTCACGGGCGATCCGCTGCAATTCGGCGGCCGGGCGCCGGATCGGATCGACCACCACCACGTTGGCGCCAACCTGCGCCCGCGCCTGACGCGCTTCGTCGACGGTCCGAACGGCGGCGGCGCGAATCGCCCTGTGCCGGTTCGCCAGGCATACGGCCGCTAGCGCATCGCAGGTGAGGAGCAGCGCCGGTAGGCTCGTTGAGGCGACTTGTTCGATCGTGGCCCGCGTCGCCTCGATCAAGCCGCCGCGCGGGACACGGACGGTCTCAATGCCGCGCTGGCTCAAGTGCTTGCGAAGCCCCTCGGTGCAGAAATCGGTGCCGGCCGTGGCGACAATCAACGAGCCCGCCTGCAAGGACAGCCCTGTCGCGTCGCCGCGCGTCAGCTCAACTTTTGCCTCGCGCAGAAGGTCGCTTGCCGCCGGCGTGACGATTGTCCTTGGTCCCACGGCCACGCGCCGCAAGCCGCCGAGCCGCCCCTTCAAGTCGCCCACGGTCAACACGCGATCATTCCAAACGAGCGCCGCGGGAGATGCGGGAGGCGGCGCGTTCAATTTCGTGGCGCCGGACAGGCCAGTTTGCTTATCGGGACATTTGCACGGTCCGTGCGTGTGCGAGGCTGCCGGCCCGCTGCCTCGACAGGCGCACTGGCCGGATGTCTTCAGTGCCGCATCGCCGGCCAGTCGCGCCAGAACCTGGCGGACCACCTCCTCGACGTTCACAGCTTGGAGAGGCTTTTCGCTCATGCGTCGCGAATTCCCATCACGCTCCAGCGGACCGGAGTATTCTTGTCGCCCACCAACCGTTGCACCTCGGCCCCATCGCTGGTCAGCAGCACCACCTGTCCCACGTCGGCTCCTTGCTGATCCATGGCAATCACTGGGTCGCCGTCCGGCGACTGCTCGTCGGCCGTCAGCGGCTGCACCACGAGCAGCTTCAAGCCCGCCATCGAGCGGTGCCTGACCGTCGTCGTCGCCGTTCCTACTACGATGCCCAAATTCATCTCTTAGCCTTTGCCTAGGATTCGCAGGTCGTCGATCATCGAGCAGCGGCGTTCACGGGTGAACGTCAGCGGCGTGGTCACGCCCTCGCCGGTGGGCGTGGCGATGGAGAACGACAGGTAGCCCTCGCCTCCCAGCCCCAGCGACGCCATGCAAGGGCCGTTCTTGACCAGCAGCGTGGTGTCCATGGCCCGGCCCATCTTGGTCATGTTTCGCACATTGTTGGAGTGGATGATGCTGGTGTGGCGGAAACCGTGTTCGTACTGTTTGGCCTTGGCGATTGCCTCGTCGACATTCCTCACGCGCACCAGCGGGACGAACGGCATCATCTGCTCGACCGACACGAACGGATTGTGCTCGTCGGTTTCTCCGAACAGCAGCTCGCAGCCGTCGGGAATTTGCTTGCCAATTCCGCGCGCCAGCAGGGCCGCGTCTTGGCCCAGGAAATCCTTGGCCGGCGCGTCGTGCTTATGTTCGCCCTCGCCCACTTGCGTAATTGCCACTCGCGTCAAGGCGTCGATCTCGCGCGACGTCAGCCGCGCGGCCCCAGCGCGCTCCATGGCGGCCAAGAGCTTGTCGGCCACGCTGGCGACGACGAAAACCTCCTTCTCCGCAATGCACAGCAGGTTGTTGTCGTACGAGGCGCCGTGGATGATCGACCGCGCGGCACGGTCCAGGTCGGCCGTCTCGTCGACCACCACCGGCGGATTTCCCGGCCCCGCGACAATCGCCCGCTTGCCGCTGTTCATGGCCGCGCGGGCCACGGCAGGCCCGCCGGTGACGCAAATCAGGTTGATGTCGCGATGCTTAAAAATCTGCGCCGCGCTGTCCAGCGTCGGCTCGGCGATAACGCACACCAGGTTGTCGATCCCCAGGTCGCGATAGATTGCCTCGTTGAATCGCCGCACGCCTTCGGCCGCCACGCGCTTGCCGCTGGGGTGCGGATTGACGACCAGCGTGTTGCCGCCTGCGATCATACTCACCGCGTTGCCAGTGATGGTGGGGAGCGAATGCGTGACAGGCGTGATGGCCCCGATGACGCCGAAGGGAGCGTGTTCGATGACCGCCAGGCCGTGGTCGCCGCTGTATACCTCGCTCCGCATGAATTCGACGCCGGGGGTGCGCTCGCCGAGCGTCTTGAGTTTCTCGATCTTGTGCACCAGGCGGCCAATCTTGGTTTCCTCCATCTCCATCGTTCCCAGCTCAACACACTGGTCGATGGAGATGCGGCGGATATGGTCGATGATCCGTTTGCGGTCCTCAATGGTCCGCTGGCTGAGCTGCTCGAACGCCTCGCGAGCGGCGGAAACCGCTTGATCGACGCAGGTAAATACGCCAAAGCGACCGCTGCGGCCGCGGCCGTTGCTGGCGGCCGGCGCGGTCCCCTTGATTTGGGCCAAGACCTCTTCCACGACGGATCGAACTAAGGCTTCGGTGGTTTGCATGGTGTTGCTTATGCGGTTGGTTGGGTGAGCGGTTTTAGCCCCCCGTCAATGACGGGGGGTCGGGTTGGCCGGTGAATTCTTCCATTGCCTCTCGCTGTGGAATCTTGTGGCGGCCTTGTCGGCGATGCAGACCCCCGGTCATTGACCGGGAGCTAAGTAGTGCTTCTCCAGTGGCTAACCGTTCTGTTTGGAGTAGACCGGCGTATTCCCCAGGTGAACGCTGTCGACGATTCCAATCACAACCGCGTCGATGGGCAGATGCTTGGTTTCCGGCGTCAGGCGTGCGCTCGACCCTTGGCAGATCAAGACGAACTCGCCGGCGCCGGCCCCTAGCGTGTCCACCGCCACAAACGTTCGACCAGTGGTCTTGAGCGCGTCGCGCGACTTTTCGTCCACGCGATACGGCTCAACGACCAGCAGCTTGTGGCCCACCATCGAGGCCACCTTCTGCGTCGCCACCACGCTGCCGGTTACTTTGGCTACAAACATGCTTGTCCTCAATTCTCTTAACCGCCGGTCCATGACCGACAGGTGAATGCTCATGCCGCGTGCTGTTCCAAACACGCCTTGGTCTGACGCGCCACGACGATTTCCTCATTGGTGGGCACGATCCAAATCTGCGTCCGGCTGCCGACCGCGTGGATCGCCCCCTCGCCGCGGGCCGTGGCATTTTTCTGCTCGTCAAGCACAATGCCCAACTCGCCAAGGCGCCGGCACACGTCGCGGCGGACATTGGCGCCGTTTTCGCCAATACCGCCGGTGAACACCACCGCGTCGGCGCCTCCCAGTTCCACCAGGTACGCTCCCAGGTAGTGCCGCACCGCCGTGGTGAACACGTCCATGGCGAGTTGCGCCCGATCGCTCCCCGCGGCAATGGCGGCTTCCAGGTCGCGCACGTCGCCGCTTGTGCCGCTCAACCCCGCCAATCCGCTGCGGCTGGCCAAGTCGGTCAGAAGTTCGTCCAGGGTCTTTCCCGTCCCGCGCAACAGCACAGGCAACGCAAAGGCGTCGAAATCGCCCACGCGGTTGTTGTGCGGAATGCCCGTTTGGGGGCTCATCCCCAGGCTGTTGGCTACGCTCTTTCCGTCGCGAATAGCGCACAGCGAACTGCTGCCGCCCAGGTGGCACGAAATCATCCGCAGGTCGTCTCGCTTCAGCAACTCGGCCGTGCGGCCGGCGATGTAGCGATGGCTGGCGCCGTGAAACCCCCACCGCCGCACCGCGTGCGTCTCGGCCCACTGCCAGTCAATGGCGTAGTGCCGATAGCGCTCGGGAATCGTCGCATGGAAACCGGTTTCAAACGCCGCCACCAGCGGAATCTCGGGCAGCTTCTCGGACAGAAGTCGCATCGCGGCCGCGTACGGCGGGTTGTGGGCCGGCGCCACCTGGTTCATGCCTTCCATGGCCGCCAGGACTTCGCCCGTCACGCGGACCACGCCGCTGATGGCGCCGCCATGCACCGCCTTGAACCCGATCGCCGCCACTTCGTCTGCGCGTTTCAAGCAGCCGTGCTCGGCATCGGTGAGCTGCGCCAGACACTGCCGCACGGCGGCGGCATGGTCCGGCACGTGCGACGACGTTTCGCGCCGCGCGCCGCCGATTTCCACGAACGACTTGCTCTCGGCCGCGCCGATGCGCTCCGTCCCCCCGCGCGCCAGTTGCCGCTCGTTCGACATGTCGAACAGGCGGTACTTGAAGCTGGTGGAACCGAGATTGGCGACCAGGATTTTCACCGTCACTACTCCTTGTGGACCTTCCTGCTGGCGTTCGAGGCCGACCCCGTCGGCGCCGAACCTGTCGGTTCCTTACGACAAGAACGCCGCGTTCATGCCTTCGGCCGGGCGAGGAATCACGTGGCTAGCCACTAGTTCTCCCACCTGTTGCGCGGCGCTTGCGCCCGCTTCCACGGCGGCCCGCACGCTGCCCACGTCGCCGCGGACGATCGTCGTCACATAGGCGCCGCCGATTTGCACTTGCTTGATGACCTGCACGTTGGCCGCCTTGGCCATGGCGTCGGTCGCTTCGATCGAGGCGATCAGGCCCCGAGTTTCCACCAGTCCGATGGCGTCTTGCATGATGATTGATCCTTGGAAAAAAGTTGGATTTAAGTTAAGATCGAACAATCGTTGCCGCGGCGAGCCGGACGAAGCCGACGCGTCGCTGGCGGAAAGAATTACTTGCTGACGGCGCGGATGCTGGGCAGCACCGCCGCCAGGTCATCGTGTGGCCGCGGAATCACTTGCACGCTGACCACTTCGCCCACGCGACCCGCCGCCGAAGC
>CAYWTU010000283.1:0-5897 GCA_964461275.1 uncultured Pirellulales bacterium
CCGACTTTCTGGACCTCAGCGAGAACATCCGCCGGCTACTGATCACTCCCAAGCGCGAGATTCAAGCCCAAGTAGCCATCGAGCGCGACAACGGCGAAATTGCCACCTACATCGGTTATCGCGTGCAGCACGACAATGCCCGCGGACCCATGAAGGGGGGCCTGCGTTATCACCCCGACGTCGACATTGACGAGGTCCGTTCGCTGGCCGCGCTGATGACGTGGAAGACCGCCGTGGTGAACATCCCCTACGGCGGCGCCAAAGGGGGCATCGCGGTCGATCCCAAGTCGCTCAGCCCGCGCGAACTGGAGCTGATCACGCGCCGCTTTATCGACGAGATTCACGATCTCATCGGCCCCGACTCGGACATCCCCGCCCCTGACATGGGGACCAATGCCGAGGTCATGGCCTGGATCATGAATCAGTACGAGCGCTACCACGGCTTCAACCCGGCCTGCGTCACCGGCAAACCGGTCGAGCTGCACGGCCTGCCGGGGCGCGAGGAGGCCACCGGCCGCGGCGTCGGCATCTTCGCCTTCAAGCTGATCAATCGCCTGGGCCGCAAGCCCGGGCAGACTCGCGTGGCGCTGCAGGGGTTCGGCAACGTCGGTTCGCACGCCGCCAAGTTCCTGCACGAATCGGACTTCAAGATCGTCGCGATCAGCGACGCCAGCGGCGCGTACTACAACCCGGCCGGCCTCGACGTGGCCGGCATGTTGCACTACGCCAACGCCCACAAAGGACTGCTGGCCGGCTATCGCGAGGCCGACCAACTCACCAACGCCGAACTCTTGGCGCTTGACGTCGAGCTGTTGATTCCCGCGGCGCTGGGGGGTGTTTTGACAGAGGAAAACGCCCATACGGTCAAGGCCCCCGTCATCCTCGAGGCGGCCAACGAACCGGTCCGACCCGAAGCCGACGACCTATTCACCGAGCAAGGCCGCACCGTATTGCCCGACATCTTGGCCAACGCCGGCGGCGTAACCGCCAGCTACTTTGAATGGGCCCAAAACCGCCAGCACTACAGTTGGGGCTTGAACCGCGTCCGGCAAGAGTTGGACCACGTTCTTTCAGAGGCCTTCGAGCGCGTCTGGCAGGTTTCGCAAGAGCGCAAATGCAGCCTGCGCACCGCCGCTTACATCGTGGGCATCGGCCGCGTCGGTCGGGCCACCATCTTGGGAGGCATTCGATGAACGCCGTGATCGCCTGTAGTTCCATACCGCTGGAAACGCTCCGCCGCTGTGCGCTGTTTGCTGGTCTGGACGACGGCGAATGCAAACAATTGGCGGGCGTGCTCCGAGAGTACAACTGCGAGCCGGGCGAGGTGATTCTACGCCAAGGCGAAACCGAACAAGAACTGTGGTTGTTGACCTCGGGCACGTGCGACGTAATCCGGCAGGTGGATCCGCAGCGCCCGGACGAAGAACCGGTGGTGCTCGCCACCCTCGAACCGGGAGAAACGTTGGGCGAGATGTCGTTCTTCCAGCCGGCGCCGCACTCGGCCAGCGTGCGGGCACGGACACCGGTGACGCTCTTGCGGCTGTCGCGCCGAGATTTCGACCAGCGCGTCAACCACGGCTGCCGAGCCAGCTACAAGCTGGCGGTGAACATGGTCGGCACGCTGGCCCAGCGGTTGCGGCAAATGGACCAATGGGTCGGCCAGTTGTTGGCCGAGGACGACGCCCCGCCCAAGCAGGCCGAATGGTCCGGCTTTCGCGACAAGCTATTCAAGGAATGGAACGTGTAAACGCACGTCGCTATCCTGCTCTGGCCTGGGAGTGAGACCGCGGCGGCGCCAACACGGGCGCGATGTGGCTCGGCGCCGGCTCTGAGAGCTCCGAAGCGGCCACGAAACTGCCGCCGCATTGCTGACAGACCATTGTCCGCCCCAGATACTCGACGCGGATCTCTTGGTTGCGCCCGCAGGTCGGACATTCCTGCAGGAAGTACGTGGATCTGACCATCGCGGCATCTCCTGCTACCGGGCGTTCCATCGCACTGTGAAGAAACTCAGATCGCCAGACCATGGTATCGAATCCGACCTACGAAAAGCAAATGTTACACAACCCGCCAGGGGGGCAACGCTGGCAACAAACTTGGCAGGTTGAGTCCAACCGTTGACCAGTCAACGGGTTAGCACGTCGGGACAAGAGCGGGTCGTCGGGCATCCGACGCTCGTCGGTTGCCTGAGATGACAAGCTAGCGGCGGCGCGGGTTCGCTTGCCCATCACTGCGGCCGCCGCCAACACGTCCACTTCGCCCGCCGACGCAAGTCAAATGCAAGCCAGATATCGCGAAGGGACAAGCGCCTTACGCCCCGACCCGTCGCAGGGCGCCTAGCGCCGAGTCGTGCAACACGCTATTGGAGGCCGCGACGCCGCGGTTGCCGGTCAGGCGACGTCCGCGGGAGAAGTCCAACCGTTTGCCATCCAGGTCGGTGACGCGTCCGCCTGCTTCTTCGACCACGATCGAGCCTGCCGCCTGGTCCCAGATGCATTCCTTGTAGTCCGGCTTGCTGGCCGAGATCAGTCGAAACAGCAGGTCGCCTTGCCCCGCCGCCAGTACGGCATACTTGGCCTGACTGTCCATTAGCACTGGCTCGGCGGTAGCGCCGAGGGCTGCAATCAGATCGCCCATTTGGTCCACGTTCGTGTGACCCGACTCAACCGAGCGAAGCACCCGAGCCTCCGCTGCCGCGCAGCGCTCGGAACAGTGCAACCGACGAAACTCCCCACCGGCCACCGCACACGACCACGTCCCTTGGCCCCGGGCCGCAACCACCAGCGACCCCGGCCCGGCGTTGTCCTGCTTCCAACCGTCGGTCAGATTAGGGCAACCGAGCACGCCCAGTTGCACCTGTCCGTCTTCGATCAGCGCCAACGCCACGGCATATTGCTCGCCGCGTAAAAAACCCTTGGTGCCGTCAACCGGGTCGAGCGTCCAATAGCGCCGGCCCGGCTCGGCTCGGCCGACGTCGATCCAATCGCAAACCGACTCGGGCGTCGCGCCCGCAACGGCCGTTGCCACAAACTTGGCGACCTGCACGACGGCGTCACGCTGCTGGGGCGTACGAAGGCCGGCGGCATCCTCTTCGCCCACCAAGACGTCTCCCGGCCGCTGCTGGGAGATCAGTCGCCCGACTACCGCCTGAGCGGCGAAATCGGCCACGGTCACGGGGGACTTGTCCCCTTTGGTCAGGGCCGGCGTGACCATTCCCTGCTGAACTTGTTTGACCAATTGTGTGGCCAAGCGGACGGCGTCCAGGGCAAATCGGGCCTCGGGCGAGTCGATCATCGGTAAGTGAGCCTAGGTTTCAGGTGAGGGACGTTCAACGGGTGGGCCATTATGGTCCTGGCCAGTCGGAATGACAACTTGCGGCCCGGGACCCCGCGTGGGAACCTTGTGGCAGCTCGTTCCAGTGTCCTGATGGTCTTTTATCCGCTTGGGTTTGATTGCCATGTCTGTTTTTCATCGCCGCGGTTGGGTTGGGCTGTTTCGCCGTCATGCTTGGGTGTGGGTACAGGCGCCGCTGCTGCTGATGGCGACCGCCGCCCCGGCCAGCGATGAAGCGGTTGTGGTGGAGGAAGACGCGGCCGTCGTTTCCGACGAAGATGGCGTGGTGTCGGATGACGAGGACCGTTCGGTGTTTACGGCCAGGCAGGTCGTACAGCGCAAAGTGGGCGAAAAGCTGGCCTACATTCGACAATCGACCGAGGCGTTCGCCGACCCGGACCAGCCCAAGAATCTGGAGTTGAAGTACTACTTTCAACTCCAGGGCGACGCGACGTTCGGCGCGGGTAACCTGAAGCGCGATCCCGGCCAGCGCGGCCTGACGCTCTCGGCGGGCCAACCGGCGCCGCCCGCGCCGCTGGCGAGCCGGTTGCCGCTCAGCGTGCTTCCCGACGTTCCGGCCGACGCGGCAGTCGAGTGGCAGGATTACCTCGCGGCGCCGGCGCCACGAAACCTGGTTGTCTTGCTGCGGCCCATCGGCAACGACCAGCCTGCCAAGCTTCTGGCAATTCGCGTCGAGGGCGAGGGAAATGCACTGACGATCAAGAAACTCTCGGCCGAGCGCGACGTTCCGGCAGACCACTTGCCGAAGGCCGCAGCGCTCGGTGACTTGCTCGACACGTTCGACAAACCCGCCGGACTTTCGGCCAAGGCCGCCATGTTCGGCCGCCTGACGGCGGTCTTAAAACTGGTCGACGGTCGCTACGCCGTGGACATCTACAGCGAGCGGCTGCACCCCGACAGCGATTGCCGCGTGTGGCTTACGCCCGCCAACCACCCCTGGGGTCGGGCGGTGGCGGTAGGTTTTCGCCAGTTGCCGATCCGCCGCGGCGCCGACGCGGTGGTCGAGGTCACCGTCTTGTCCGTGGCGTTCGAGGATCGAAACGGGAAGCGGACGGCGATCGCATTCGACTATCCGCTATGCAGCCCGGCCATCGTGGAACAATTTCGCAAGGCTCAGGCCCAGCAGGCCGGCAAGCCTGCCGCAGCCAAACCGAACCAACCCGATCTTGCCAAAATGTTGGGCGAAGATGTGCTGGCTGAATTCGAATTGCGGCTGGTCAACGCGCCGTACAAATAGACGGCCCGCCGTTGTGGTACAGGCGGCGCGAATCGTCGCGACCGATTGCCCAGCGTGACGATACGTTGGGCGCGGTAAAATCCGTCGTCCGCTCGCTAGTACACCAGTTGAATTTTCTTGAGCCGCTCTTCGGTCTGCCGCATCAGTTCGTCTTCGGCCGCCTCGTCCGGCGCCACATACGTCACACTGAACCGCAGGAATGCCCCGGCGTCGTCCCAGGGGACAGTGCAGATCGACTGCTCGGTAATCAGATACTGACTGGCGGCCTCGGCCGTGTCGAACGTCGGTCCGCCCGCCAGTCCTCGCGGCGAACGCGTGTACAGAAAATACGAGCCCCCCGGCATTTGACAATCGAAGCCGCAGCGGCGGAGCATGGCCACCAGCTTCTCTAGGCGCCGCCGGTACTTGGCCCGCACCTGCCGTGGAATCTCGGGATCGTCCAAGGCGAATGCGGCCGCCTTCTGAATGGCGATGAACTGCCCCGAATCGCAGTTGTCCTTCACGTCGGCAAACGCCTGCACGAGCGTGGCGTTGCCGCACACCCAGCCCAGCCGCCAGCCGATCATGTGAAAGCCCTTGGACATCGAGTGCACCTCAACGCCCACGTCCTTGGCGCCCGGCACGCTCAAGAAGCTCAACGGCTCGGCCGCGTAGCTGAGCATCATGTGGGCGGCGTCCTGCACAATCACCACCTGATTCTCCAGCGCAAAGTCGATCGCCTGCCGGTAGAAGTCGCGCGTGGCCAGAGCGCCGGTGGGGCTGTTGGGGTAACACAGCACAAGCAGCTTGGCGCGCCGACGGACGTCGGACGGGATGGCCTTGAGGTCCGGCAGGAAGTTGTTCTCGGCCAACAGCGGCAGGCGGTGCACCTCGCCGCCATAATATTTGCTGTGGGTGCCGGCTACGGGATACCCAGGCGCCGTCATCAACGTCACGTCGCCGGGGTCGATGAAACAGGCGGGCAGCATCGCCAGCGCCGTCTTCGACCCGATGCAATGATTGACCTCGCTAGCGGCGTCCAACTCGAGGCCGAAATTGCGTTTCATGAACCGGACAACGGCCTGCTTGTACTCCATGACGCCGTTGTCGGCGTAGCCGCGGTTCTCGGGTCGATTGACTTCGTCGGCCAACTTTCGGCGAACCGACTCGGGGGCCAACTCGTCATTTTCGCCGATGCCAAAGTCGATCAGTTGCCGCTCGGGATGTTCGGCCTGAGCCTTACGCTTGGCCCGTTTGATCTTTTCGAACTTATAAATCTCGGTCCCTTTGCCATAGTTGATGCCGCCGATGCGTTCGGCAAAGAGCT
>CAYWTU010000284.1:0-5891 GCA_964461275.1 uncultured Pirellulales bacterium
GCCGGCCGCCTGGTGGCAAGGCCTGGCCGACGCGCTCGAGCGGATCGTTCCCGATTTGTCGCCCGAGCTGCGCACCGACGGCCGCGAGTCGAGCAATGTACTGGAACTATTCGGCGGCCCGAGTGGAATTCAGTTGGTGTCCGCGCTGCCGACCGCGTTTCGCACCCGCGATCTGATGATCCGCCTCAAGTAATCGAAGGGACCTGATCACGTAGCGAGAGTCGAAAACCAGTGTCACCACGGTCACGCGCCGGTGCGCGGCAGGCCCTGGGATGCGATCAGAAGGAGGTTTGTCATGCTTGAACGAAACGAATCCCCGGCCACAGCGTCCGACCTGTCGGCCGTGACGCCGAGGCCCGAGCAGAGTCCGGGCTACCAAGAACCGCCGTCGGCTCGATCGACGGCGTTCATCACCGCGCGGAATGGCGTCCAGCGGGCGCTGGGTCTGTCGCGTCCCGACGCGAATTCACTGCTGGACCAACTTGGCTACGAACTGGGTCGGCAGATTTACGACATGATGTTGGTCACCGAGGACGGCCCGGTCGAGGACCAGCAGATCGTGGCGATGATCCACGAGGCGCATCGCCAGGCCGAGCCTTCGACACGATCCAGCGCGGCGCCGCTCCTGGCCAAGGCCTTGCCGAGGATCGGCCCGAGTGCCGCCTGAGCGATGGAAAGGACGGCAAGCAGCCGTCTTCCCTGTTCGTCCGCGGCCGATCGAGCACGGCCGCGGACGGCTGGGAGCCCAATTATTTCGGCCGAAATATCGGCCGCCGGCGGGGCCGACTCCGGCGATTTGCAAGTCGTCCGGCGCCATGCTCACATGCCCGACCGCAGCAAGGTGGTTGCGACTCGGGCCAGGGAATGGCAAACTACGGAGGTCAAAACCTGAGTCGCAAGGCCCAGGATAGCAAGGAAAATTCGATGTCCAACAGAAGGGCCGTAAGCCCGGTTAGCTGTGCGCACGCGGTGACGCTGCGCTGGTGGTCTTGCTACCACCATGACAACAACTGACCGGGCCTACGGCTTTTTTGCTGCGCGGGGTTTGCCGCGCGGCGGGGAGGTTTGTATGTCGACGGTCGATGTTCGGGGCAAGAGCAGGCGGGATTTTTCCACGCTGCCCGCAGCCACGACGGATACGCTGCGAGAGTACTTCTTTGGCGAATTCCTGCCGGCGGCCCAACGGCAGTTTGGCGGCAGCGTCCGCAGCGAGGAGACGCGGGTCAAATCGTTCCTGGCGTTTGCGGGCGGCGGCGTTCGGATCAGGGAAATCACCGAGGACACGCTGAAGCGCTTTCACTACTGGTGCCGGTTGTGTGGCCATTCCAGTCTGCGGGCGTCGTGGTACGTGGCCACAGTTCGCGGCGTCCTGCGCAGCGCCTCGGCCGGCCAGGCCTTTCCGCCTCGCCGAGGCGGCCGCGTGCGGGGCAAGCGATCGGTGCCCGAACCCCGCGACGGACTGCGGCGATGGTTTCGTTTGCACTGCGAAAACGATCGTAGGCGGTCGGACAAGTGGACTCGGGTCATGGACGCCGCCCTGGACGGGCTCGAGCGGCACGTCGGCCACGTGCCGACGACCGCCGACCTCAACGAGACGACGGTAAACGGCTTCCTGCGGGCGCTGGCTGCCGATGGCGTCAGCGGCGTCCTGGTGAACAAGATTCAGCGCCGCCTGATCGCTTTGTGGCGAAGCTTGGCGCGGCGCGGGAAGGCGTCGCCGGCGCCCGATGGTTTAATCCGTTTGCGTGAGCGAAACGAGTCGCTGCGGGTCGTCGATCCGGCCGATGGCCTGCGGCGGCTGCTGCACGAACGCTACGCGCCTGCCCGGCGGTTGTCGCCGGCGACCGCGCACCAAATCGAAGTGACGCTGAATCGGTACCGTCGATTCCTGGGGACGGCCCCGACGGTCGAAGATCTTGCGGACCAGCGGATTCAGGCGTTCATGCTGTCGATCATCAGCGCCGGCCGCTCACCGAGAACGGCCAATCGCTCGCGGGACAATCTGCTGGCACTCTGGCGGTTCCTGGTCGTCGAGGGCGAGATCGTCGCTAGGCCACGGGTGAAGGCCTTGGCCGACGTTCGGCCCCAGCCGTTGGCCTGGCTTCCCGAGGAATGCCGCAAACTCTGGAAATCCCTGGGGCGACAGGCCGGCGTCATCGCCGGCATTCCGGCGGCCGACTGGTGGCAGTCGTTGCACGTGGTCCTCTGGGACACCGGCGTGCCGATCTCCGTTGCGCTGCGAAGCAAGTGGGACCAGGTCGACCTGGCCCAGGGCTGGTTCACCGTGCCGGCCAGCGATCGCAAGTTCTGGAAGCAAGACGCGTCCTTTCGCCTGTCGCCGCACACGCTCGACCTATTGCGTGAGATCGAGCATCCGAAGCGGGACCTGGTCTGGCCGTTCGACGAAAGCCGCTGGGCCTTCTACAAGCGGTACAACGATATCCTCAGGCAGGCCGGCCTGCCCGCCGATCGACGCTCCAAGACGCGTCGAATGCGGACTAGCGCCGCCAGCTACTACGCCGCGGCCGGCGGCGACGTGACGTTGCTCTTGGGTCACCGTCGCCGCGAGACGACCGAGCGGCATCTTGACCCTCGGATCGTGCCCTACGTGACGGCGGCAGAAGGGGGTGCCCAATGAACGGCGATCAACATTTCACACTCAAGGATTACATCGACCAGTACGCGCTCGAGAACCCGATCGGGCGCGACTACCTGAATTGCCTTCGCCGCAGCGTCGCGGCTTTCGAGCTGTACGCCGGGCGGCCGCTGACACTGGAAGACCTGAACGACAACCTGGTCAACTCGTTCGTGCTCCACCTGCAGACCAAGACGACGCTCAAGGACAAGTCGATTCGCAACCTGCACGGTTGCATTCTGGCCTTGTGGCGCAATGCCTTCATGGCGGAACGTGTCGATACCGAGCCGCGGCGAGTTCGCAAGGTTAAAGTTGCACGCTCGTTTCCTGTTGCCTGGACCGGCGACGACCTCAGGCGCATGCTCGACGTGACGGATTGCTTGCCGGGATGGCTGGACTTCAACGGGATCAAACAGTCGGCGTTCTGGCGGGCGTTCATTCTCGTCACCTACGAGACCGGCCTGCGAATGGCGGACGTGTTGGAACTCAAGGCATCCGACGTCACGGCCGACGGCTGCATTCGCATCGTGCAACAAAAGACGGGGCGCGCACACGTGGTTCAAATCAGAGAACAGACCATTGAGGCGTGCCGTGCCTTGTTCCCCCCGCACGACTATCGACGCAAGGACGTGATCTTTTGGTGGCCCATCGGCAAGGATCAGTTCTTCAAGCGGTTTCGGGCGATCGTGACGCGGGCCGGATTGAAGACCCAGGACGGTTTGACCCGCCGACTGCGAAGAACGGCGGCCAGCCTGGCCGAGAGCGTCGTGCCTGGGACGGCCTGGCAGTTGCTGGGGCACACCACCCCCGACCTGGCCAACGCGCATTACATCGACCCGACGGTGGCCGGCCGCAAACCGGTGATGCCTCCGCCGATCCCAGACTGGGACCGATCGGCTCCCGAGTACCCGGCCGATGACACGATTGAGCCGCTGGCCTTGCCGGCGCCGGAAAGTCGTGGCGGCTCGGTTTCAAATTGACGTTTCAGGTTGGCCCGCCGCCGCGCCGCCGGCGGCGGGCCAATTCACCAACACGCGGCCCTTTGAAAGGACGACAGATGGCGTTCACGCGAGATGGTCAAACGCTCATTGAGCGAGGCGATACGGTAAGGCTGGCCGCGGGCGGTCCTCCAATGGTCGCCTGCAGAGTGGATCGAATAAACGCAACTGCGGACATCCTCGACATCACCTGTGGCTGGATCAGCGAGAGCGGTCAGCCCTACGAGGCGAAGTATCCGCTCGAATCGCTGGAGTTGGTTAAGAACGTCAGGGAACGGGGCACGGCAGCGGCCGGCCAGCCAAGCGAGCGGTGAACGTCTCATCGGAATCTGGAATTGGGCCTAACCGGTCACGGCGGCAATCGCGGCCGGCGAGACGGAGACGCTGGACGCTCGCATCATCCGGCGGTGTGGATGCCCCGCGTAGGCAGTTCAGGAGGTTATCAAGATTGTGCGGACCCGAACCATCAGTGCGGCGCTCTAACCGCCGGACGTGCGTGATTTGCCGGCAGCGACAGCCGTTCCGCGGCGGCCGCAAGTGCAGGCGTCCGGACGGGTTCGAGACGTTCGTTTGTGCGACCTGTTGGAAATCGCTGTGTTCGCGCCTCTGGGCAGCGCTGGCCAGGTCCGCCGACCGCGTGCAACTCCGCGAACCCGACAAGTAACTTCGCGGCCGCCGAGGGAGTCAGACGTGGAGAGTGACGAACGCGGTTGATGCGAGCGGTGCTCATTGAGCGGAAAACAAAACGCGGAGGGTTCTATGGCAAGCCTGATTCGACGAACCTACTTGGCCCTGGACGAGGCGACCGGCCGGTCCGTGCGGCGCACGATGAAGCCGTGGTACGGAAAGTACCAAGACGCCAACGGGGTCTGGCGGCGGGTGAAGCTCTGTACTGACAAGGCCGCCGCGCAAGCGATGCTCAATGACATCGTTCGCAAAGTGCAACGCGGCGAGGCCGAAATCCTTGATCGGTTCGCGGACCATCGAAAGCGGCCGCTGGCCGAACACGTCGAGGCGTTCCGAAACTGGCTGGAGTCGCGGGGCGGCTGCCCGAAGCATGTGAAGCAAACCGCCTCCCGCCTCTCGACGATGTTTGCCGGCTGCGGTTTTAAGCGGCTGCCCGACCTGAATACCGAGGCCGTCGGCAGTTGGTTGCACGACCGTCGGCAGGTAGGCGCGGTGGCGCGAAAGACGTGCAATTACCACATTCAGGCCGCACGGCAATTCGGCGCCTGGTTGGTTCGGTCGAAACGCTGGCTGGAGAATCCTTTCGCCACCCTCGCGCCGATCGGTGGCGCCGCCGAGAACCACCGCGAGCGGCGAAGCCTGGCGGCAGAAGAATTTGCAAGGCTCGTTGATGCCGCGGCGGCCAGCGCTACGACGCTGCGAAAACTGAGCGGCCTGGATCGGGCCATGCTGTACCAAGTGGCCGTCGGTTCGGGCTTGCGGGCCCGGGAGTTGGGCAGCTTGACGCCCGGCAACCTCGATCTAGCTGCCGATCCGCCAACGATCACGGTTGAGGCGGCCTACTCGAAGCGCCGCCGTCGGGACGTTCAGGAAATCCGACCCGACCTGGCGGCAGCGCTTCACTGCTGGCTGTCGGATGCGAGGTTGGGCATTTCCCGCGAGGAAAGGCTGTGGCCGGGCAGTTGGGCCAACGTGGCCGCCAGCCTGCTGCGGGCCGACCTCGAGGCCGCTAGGGCCGCCTGGCTGAACGAGTCGCGGACGCAAGGCGAGAGAGGAGCGCGGGAGCGTTCCGACTTCTTGGCCTACGTCGATGAGGCGGGCCGCGTGTTCGACTTCCACGCTTTGCGGCATCAGTACATCACCAGCTTGGCCGAAGCGGGCGTCCATCCCAAGATCGCCCAGCAGTTGGCGCGGCATTCGACCATCACGCTGACGATGGACCGCTACACGCATCTTTCGGTGGTCGATGCGTCAGCTGCGCTGAGTCGTCTGCCGGCGGTTCACGGACCGGACCGCCAGCCCGAGCTGCAGGCCGCGCGGGCGAACGGGACCGACGGCCGCCGCCCTGACTCACTGGCCCACCCACTGGCCCAAACTCCTGGCGGCAAGGGGGTAAAACTGGCGGTTCCTGGCGTCGACGCTGTTTCGCCGCTGCAAGATACATCTTCGACTTGCGTCGAAGGTGATTCGTGCAACTCGTTGACTGAGTGTGAGTTGCAACCGAGCGAAGAAATCAGCCCAGCGGCAGAAGGGAAGAGGCGCCGGTGGGAGTCGAACCCACGATGGCGGAT
>CAYWTU010000285.1:0-5884 GCA_964461275.1 uncultured Pirellulales bacterium
GTTCAACCTGATGCTGGCCGTCGCCTTCTGGTACGCGCTGATTTTCATTTACGCCACGTTCATCCCCAACTCCTGGCGCCGCGCGGCGCTGTTCATTATTCCCATGGCCATCACGCCGGTGGCGGTCATGCTGTTGCAGCTTTACGAACTGCCGGGCATTCGCCAAACGGTCCGAGTCAACGAAGCGGTGCTGATCGCGCTGATGATGGCGGTGGCCAGCGCGGCCAGCATTTTCGGCGCCGACACCATTGGCGCACTGCGCCGCGAGGCGTTTGAGGCCCGGCAACTCGGGCAGTATCGCCTCCAGCGGCTGTTGGGAGCAGGCGGCATGGGCGAGGTCTACTTGGCCGAACACATGCTGCTCAAACGCCCCTGCGCCATCAAGCTGATCCACGCCACGCGCGACGACGACCCAACTGCCGTGGCGCGGTTCGAACGCGAGGTGCGGGCCACGGCCGAGCTCTCGCATTGGAACACCATCGAAATCTATGACTACGGCCGCTCGGAAGCCGGCACGTTTTACTACGTCATGGAATATCTGCCGGGGCTCAACCTGGCCGAACTTGTGCAACGCTTTGGCCCGCTCCCGCCGGCCCGCGTAATTCATCTGCTCCGCCAAACCTGTGAGGGTCTGAACGAAGCACACCAAGCTGGACTGATTCACCGCGACATTAAGCCCGGCAACGTCTTTGCCGCCAAACGAGGCGGCGCCTACGACGTCGCCAAGTTGCTCGACTTCGGACTGGTCAAGGCGATCCACCCGACCGTCGACGACGCCGCCACGCAGGACGGCATGATTACCGGCTCGCCGCTGTACATGGCCCCGGAACAGGCCCTGGCCGACGGCGAGGCCGACGCCCGCAGCGACATTTACGCCTTGGGTGCGGTCGCTTATTTCCTGCTCACCGGACGCCCGCCGTTCCTGGGGCAAAAACCAGTGCAGGTTCTGGTGGCCCACGCCCGCGACCCGGTCGAGCCGCCCTCGCGGCATCGTCCTGGCATCCCCGCCGATCTAGAGCGGATTGTGCTCCGCTGCCTCGAAAAACTGCCTGAGGACCGCTTTCAGGACGTGCGCAGCCTGGCGGCGGCCCTGGCCCAGTGCCAAGCCGCTAGCGATTGGACCCCCGACCTGGCGGCGACGTGGTGGAAGGAACACGCCGGCGCCGCACTCACAGAATGAACGTCGCGCGGCGCGACCAAGAAAACGTTCCGTCTTCCTGCCCAAGCCGGGCGACTTCGGCTACAAGCTCGCACGGCCGATCAACAACTTCATCTCCGGCCAGGTGCGGGTGTTGGCAACATCGGCCTTGGTAAGACCGGCGCGGCGAGCCTGCAAGATGCCGTATCGCATCACGTCCAGCCCCTCGGTGCTGTGCGCGTCGGTTGAGATGACGATTGGAATGCCGTGTCGCTTTGCCTCGGCGCAGCCCACGTCGTCCAAGTCGAGCCGGGCTGGATTGGCGTTCAGCTCCATCAGTTTGCCGCACTGTTGGGCCTTGCGCAGCACCGCGTCCAGGTCCAACTCATACGGCTTGCGACGATTGATGAGTCGGCCGGTGGGGTGGGCGATCGCCGACACATAAGGGTTCTCCAAAGCGTCCAAGATTCGCCGCGTAATCTGCTCGCGCGGCTGGTTCTGGCCATAGTGAACGCTGGCCACGACCCAATCGGCCTCGGCCAACACGTCGTCTTCAATATCCAGACCCCCTTTTTCCAGGATGTCCACTTCGACGCCCTTGAGCACCGTGAAGTTGCTCAGCCTGGCGTTGAGCTCGTCGATCGCCTGCCATTGCTGCCGCAGCCGCCGACCGTCCAGACCGTTGGCCATGGTGACGCGTTTGGAGTGGTCGGTGATGGCAATGTAGTTCAGCCCCCGGGCTTGCGCCGCCGCGACCATCTGCTCCAACGTTGCGCTGCCGTCGGACTCCGTGGTGTGCATGTGCATATCGCCGCATAGGTCGGTGAGCTCGATCAGCCGTGGCAACGGACCCGCATCGGCCCAGGCGAACTCCTGCCGCGCTTCGCGCAACTCGGGCGGAAACCAGGGCAGCCCCAGCGCCTCATACACCTCTTGCTCCGTACGGCCCGCAATCCGCTCCTCGCCGCGGTAGACCCCATATTCATTGACCTTTAGGCCCAAATCCTTAGCGCGGCCGCGGACCTCCACGTTGTGGGCCTTGGAGCCCGTGAAGTATTGCAACGCGGCGCCAAACGACTCCTCGGGCACGACGCGCAGATCAACTTGCAGCCCGCGTTTTAGGCGAACCGACATCTTCGTTCCGCCACGGGCCAACACGTCGGCCACGTCGGGATACTCGGCCAACCGGGCCATCACCGCCTCGGCGTCGTCCGAATCCACCAGCAAGTCCAGATCGCCCACCGTCTCCCGGCCGCGACGATAGCTGCCCGCCGGCTCGATCTGTCGTAGCTGCGGGCAACCGTGGAGGTGCTTCACCAGAGCCGCGACGTGCTGGTCGGCCTCGGCCCAGTACATGCGCTCGTCGGCTTGGTGAGCCATGCTCAATCCAGCCAAGATTGTCTGTTCGGTCTTGGCGCCGAAGCCTTTGAGCGCCTGCACGCGGTGCTCTTCGCAGGCGACCTGAAGCTGGTCCAGCGTGGCGACGTGCAGCTCCTTAAACAGCACGGCCGCTTTTTTGGGGCCCAAACCCGGAATGCGGAGCATTGCCAGCACGCTGGACGGGACCTGACTGCGAAGTTCCTCCAGCAGCGGCACTCCACCGGTCTGCACCAGTTGCTTAACTTTGTCGGCCAGGTCTTTTCCGATCCCTTCCAAATCGGTCAGCGAGCGCGCGCCGTCGGCCACGATCCGCTCGACCGGTTCGCCAAGATCGTGAATCGCCCGGGCGCCGTTGCGGTACGCCCGCACGCGAAACGGGTTGGCCCCGGTGAATTCGAGCAGGTCGGCGATCTCCTCGAACACAGCGGAAATATCGCCGATGGTCATGTCGTCACCGCTCGGGCGCCGCGACCGAGGTCGCAGCCGCTTCACCGGCCTGGGAAAACATCTGGGCGATCACCTCTTCCAGCGGCGGATCTTCGACCGTAACGTCTTCCACGGCGAACCGATCGAGCAGCTTGGCCAGCGTCGCCGCCACCACCGAACGCTCGACTCGCAAACGATATTTCGGCGGTTCGGCCTTGAGCAGCTCGCCGAACGGGCGCACCTCGTCGGCCGAAACGTCGCTGGCCAGTTGCACCGTGACCACCTTGTGCCCGCTGAATTTGTCGATGATGCCCGCCAGCGACCCGTCGTACATGATCCGGCCGTGGGCGATAATGACCACCCGTCTACACAAGGCCGCCACGTCTTTCATGTAGTGGCTGGTGAGTAGGATGGTGATCCCCCGCGCCTCCTGGTAGTGCTTGAGAAACGTCTGGATGTTGTGCTGTGCGACAACATCCAAGCCAATCGTCGGCTCGTCCAGAAACAGCACCTCGGGCGAGTGCAGCAGGGCCGCGATCAATTCCATTTTCATCCGCTCGCCCAGCGACAGCTCTCGGACAGGCCGCCCCAAAAGGTCCTTGACCACAAGCAACTCCACCAATTCGTCCCGCGTGCGGTCGAAGTCAGCCGGCTCGATGCGGTAGATCTGCTGGTGCAGCCGGAATGATTCCTGCGCCGGGAGGTCCCACCAAAGTTGGTTTTTCTGGCCCATCACCAGGGCAAACCGGCGGCGATAGGCGTTTTCGCGCCGCCAGGGGACGAAGCCCATGACGCGGGCGCTGCCCGCGCTCGGATTGATCACGCCCGAGAGCAGTTTGAGCGTGGTCGTCTTGCCGGCGCCGTTGGGCCCCAGGAAGGCGACGAACTCGCCGGCCTCGACGCCTAGGTCGATCGATTGCACGGCTGGGACTTCGCGGTACTGCCGACGAAACAGGCCGCGAACCGCCGCCCCAAGCCCTTCTTTTTTCTGATGAACGCGGTACGACTTACTCAGCCCCGTAACTTCGATGATGGCCATAGCGGCGCGATTATAGGTCCGCGGACCCGCCACCGAAAGTCACGGGGAAAAAGGCCCTATGCCGCGTCGGGGCGGCTCTCAACTCGCGTTGTCCCCCCGGGCCGCCGGGGCTATAATCCGCGCAACTTGCCCGGCTTGACGCCGGCAATCGATTGCCTCCAGGAGTACCCCGCCACGGCTACGCACCGGATAGGGATCGGACACGACACGCACCGGCTTGAAACGGGCGGTCCGCTGCGGCTGGGCGGCATCGACGTGCCTCACGACCACCATGCCGTGGGCCACAGCGACGCCGACGCGCTGTTGCACGCCGTGACCGACGCGCTGCTGGGCGCCGCCGCCTTGGGCGACATCGGCGAAATGTTTCCCGACACCGACCCGGCCCACCGGGGCCGCGATTCGGCCGAGATGCTCGCCGCGGCGCTGGCGCGTGTTCGGCAACGCGGCTGGCGCGTGGCGAACGTAGATTGCATCGTCTTCGCCCAGCGGCCCAAGTTGTCGTCCTACAAACCGCTCATTCAAAACCGTCTGGCTCAGTTGTTGGGCGTGCCGCCCGAAGACGTCGGCGTGAAGGCCAAGACCGGCGAGGGCGTGGGCCCCGTCGGGCGGCAGGAGGCCGTCGTCGCCCAAGCCGTTGTTCTGTTGGAACCCCAAACGTAGCGACTATGTCCACCACCCAAGCTTCCCCGGCCGGCAAGCAGGCCCGCCCTGCCGACACCATCCGCGTCTACAATACGCTGTCCAAGGTCAAGGAACCCTTCGTTCCGCTGACACCCGGCAAGGTCGGCGTCTATCTCTGCGGACCCACGGTCTACAAGCCGTCGCACATCGGCCACATGGTCGGGCCCGTCATCTTTGACACGATCAAGCGATATTTGGTGTATAGCGGCTTCCAGGTCACCTTGGTCATCAACGTCACCGACGTCGACGACAAGCTAATTGCCGAAAGCAACGCCCGCGGCATCACCATGGCCGAGTTGGCCCGCGAGATGACCGCCGATTACATGGCCAATCTCAAGGCGATGGGCGTCCGCAGCGTCGATCACTTTCCGCACGCCACCGAGCACATCGACGATATCATCCGCTTTACGCAGGACCTGATTGACAAGGGTTTCGCCTATCCGGCCAGCGGCGACGTGTACTTCGACGTGTTAAAGGATCGGGAGTACGGCAAGCTCAGCCACCGCAGCCTCGAAAGCATGCAGGGCGAAGGGGGCGGGATGGCCGACCGAAAACGCTCCAACATGGACTTCGCGCTGTGGAAAGGCGCCAAGCCCGGAGAGCCGTCGTGGCCCAGCCCCTGGGGACCCGGTCGACCAGGCTGGCACATCGAATGTTCCGCCATGAGCCGCACCATTTTGGGAAAGTCGTTCGACATTCACGGCGGCGGCCTGGACCTGGTATTTCCGCACCACGAGAACGAAGTGGCCCAAAGCGAGTGCTGCCACGGCCAGCCTCAGGCGAAATACTGGTTGCACAACGGCCTCATGCAGGCGGCCAGTGAAGTGGGCAAAGTCGGCGGCCGCAACACCCGCACCGCCGACGAGGTCGACGCGGACGCGCAGGAAGCGGGGAAAATGGGCAAGTCGAAGGGCGCCAGCGCCTTTCGCGATCTGCTCAAGGCGTTCGCCGCCGAGACGATTCGCTTCTTCCTGCTCAGCACGCACTACCGCAGGCCCATCTACTACAGCCAGGAGCGACTGCACGAAATTGAGACCGGCTTGGACACGTTCTATCGCTTCTTCAAACGCTACCAGCGCGTTACCGGCGAGGATTTTTACGCCTTGCCCGCCGTCCCCCGGCGCTGGGAAGGCGACATCGACCCAGCCGGAGACGACACCCTGACCGCCGTCGCCCAGGAGCGCGGCAAGTTCATCGAATCGATGGACGACGATTTCAAC
>CAYWTU010000286.1:0-5865 GCA_964461275.1 uncultured Pirellulales bacterium
GACTGACGGCGCTTCCGGTGCAGACCATCGACATCGTCGACCGGCCATAGATCAACCCGCATCCGCCGGTGGCCAACACGACCGCGTCGGCCGGGAAGGCGCGGATTTCCATGCTCACCATGTCCTGCGCGACGCAGCCTCGGCAGACGCCGTTTTCGTCTTGAATGGCGCCCAGAAAATCCCAGAACTCATACTTTTTGACCTTGCCGGCCGCTTCCCAGCGGCGGACCTGCTCGTCCAGGGTATAGAGAAGTTGTTGTCCGGTGGTGGCGCCGGCAAAGGCGGTCCGCTTGAACAGCGTACCGCCGAACCGTCGTTGATCGCGGAAACCTTCTTCGGTGCGATTGAATGGGACGCCCAAGCGGTCCATCAAGTCGATAATCTTGGGCGCCCAGTAGCACATTTCTTTGACGGGCGGTTGATGCTGCAAGAAGTCGCCGCCGTACACCGTGTCGTCAAAGTGCAGCCATTCGTTGTCGCCTTGTTGGCGGGTAACCTGATTGACGCTGTTGATGCCGCCCTGTGCGCAAACGCTGTGGGAGCGTTTGACGGGCGTCATGCTCATCAGGTCGACGTCGATCCCCAGTTCGGCGAGCTTCATTGTGGCCGCCAAACCGGCCAGCCCGCCGCCCACCACCATTACCCGCTGCTTGGCCATCGCCAACGTCCTCGCGAAAGTTTGTTTCCGTCAATACCGCGTGATCTCATTGCACCGTTGCCGCGCTACAAGCCTGCGCGATCGGCAGCCGGCGGAAGCGCTTCTCCAGCCGCCTGCTGCGGCGTCACTTCGGGCGGCGCTTCGGCGTCGGCAGGCAACGGGACGTCGCCTTCTTCGATCCGCCGGGCGTACTCCAGACGTTTTTCCACTTCCCTGGCGGCCTTGGCGTCGGTTGTCACCATGCCGCCCAGGGCCCCCAGGCCCACGGCGGCCAAGGCCACGCCGAACACGGCGCACGCCACATTGGCCCGCCGCTGCGCCGCGGGGCTGGTCCATACGCCCCAGGTGATGCCCATCGTCCACAGCCCGTTGGCCAGGTGATATACACAGGCCAAGACCCCCACGGCGTAGAACAACTGAATCACTACCGCCGGCACGACCCAGTGCGACGATTGCAACGCCTCGGCGGCGGAGGACGTGGCCGCATGCGGATCGAAGCGGGCCCCTTGCACCATTTTACCCAGCGGCTTGATCCAGCCGTGCATGTGAAGAACGTGATAGAAGATGAAGAACATGGCGATCCAGGCGGTGGCTCGCTGGAGCGTGTAGCGGACATTGGAGGCGTAGGGATAGTTGCCCGTGTTGTACTGGGCGCCGCGGAGAATCATCACGCCGATGATGGCGTGGAACAAGATCGGCAAGAAGATAAACGTCCACTCGATGATAGGCAGGGCGCTCCCCAGGCTGTGAATCTGATCGACCCGCGTTTGGAACGATTTCGGACCGTCGAGCACCGAGGCGTTGGTGAGCAGGTGGATGCACATGTAGGCGCCGACCGGAATCAGGCCGCACAGCGAGTGCAGCCGTCGCAGCACGAACTCGTTGCGGCCCAGCCAAGAATCGGCGTCGCCCCCATCGACCGGGGCGGGTGCGGGCTTACTTTCCACGGCATGCCTTTCTGTATCAATTGGGGCACGTAAATCGTTGCGCTCCAGGCACATCAGAGTATAGGAGCGCGGGGCAACCTGACAAGGCGGGAGGACGCGACCGCGGCACAAACTGGAACTCTGTACGAAGTTCCCAGCATTACGGGACATCGCCCAGCCGCGAGAGTAAACTGGGCGGCAGTCGATATCCCTGTTCCCATGTTTTACGTCGGGGTCGATTCATGAAGAGGATTTCCGCATGTTGAATCGCCATGGGCCGCGAATACTCGTAGGGCTCACGCTGTCGTTGATGCTGGGGTTCTCCACCGCGATGGCTGCGGCGCCGGACCACCTGCACGTGCCCGAAGGGTTCACCATTGAGGTGGCGGCCGCGCCCCCCTTGGTTGGCTTTCCGATGATGGGAGGTTTCGACGATCGGGGTCGGCTGTATCTGGCCGAGAGCGCCGGCAAAAACCTGGACGCCCAGCAGTTGGCAGCCGAATTGCCCAACTTTGTCCGCCGTTTGGAAGACACCGACGGGGACGGCGTGTTCGACAGGTCGACGGTCTTCGCTGACAAGATGACCTATCCGATGGGCGCGCTGTGGCACGATGGCAGCCTGTACGTCGCCAGCCCGCCCTACATCTGGAAGCTGACCGACGCGGACGACGACGGCGTGGCCGAACGCCGCGAGGAATTGGTCGGCAAGTTCGGCTACATCGGCAACGCGGCGGACATTCACGGTTGCTTTCTCGGACCCGAAGGCCGAATCTACTGGTGCGACGGCCGGCACGGCCATGAGTTCGTCGATGAGCAAGGGCAGGTGCACAGCGCCGGAAAAGCGGCCCGGATCTTTTCCTGCACGACGCAGGGGCGCGACATTCAGGCCCACTGCGGCGGCGGGATGGACAACCCAGTGGAGATCGACTTTACTCCGGGCGGCGACATGCTGGGAACCGTGAACCTGATGTATCAGAAGCGCGGCGATTGCCTGGTGCACTGGATGCACGGGGGCGTCTATCCACGCGACGACCAGCCGCAGCATTTGGCCGAATTCAAACGGACCGGCGACCTGATGCCTGAGGTGTTCAACTTCGGCCACGTGGCGGTCTCAGGCATGTTGCGCTACGGCCACACGCATCTGGGTGAGGAGTTTCTGGGCCGTGTCATGGTCACGGAGTTCAACACGCACAAGCTGTGCAGTCTGAAGCTGACGCCCGAGGGGAGCACCTGGCGGGCCGAGAAGGAGGAGTTCCTGGCCTCGACGAATAACGACTTCCACCCCACCGACGTGATCGAAGATGCCGACGGGAGCCTGCTGGTGGTCGATACGGGGGGCTGGTTTCGCAACGGTTGCCCGGCGTCGCAGGTGGCCAAGCCGGAGATTCTAGGCGGCCTGTATCGTATCCGCCGCAGCGGAGGAAAGCGACCAACCGACCCGCGCGGAGAACAACTCTCCTGGGACAACGCGGCGCCGGACGAACTGGTCGCCCGACTGGACGACGCCCGGCGGTGGGTGATTCGGCGGACGATGTCGCGCTTGGCCAGGCACGGCGGCAACGCGGTCGCGGCGCTGGACAGCGTGTTGCGTCCGGACGGCGGCGCCAGCGTCATCACGCGGATCAACGCCGTCTGGACGCTGGCCCGGATTGACGACTGGGCGGCCCGGGCGGTCAATGCATGGGCCTTACGCGACGGCGAAGCAACGGTGCGGCAAGCTGCCGCGCACTGCGCCGGCGTCTGGCGCGATAAGGCTACCGCTGCGCGATTGGCGGAAATGACAGTCCACGACGAACCGGCCGTCCGCCGGGCGGCGGCGACGGCCTTGGGCAAGATCGGCGCCAGTCCGGCGGTGGCGTCGCTACTGGCCGCGCTCGAGCAACCGGTGGATCGGCTGCTCGAACATGCGCTCATTTATGCGCTGATCGAAATCAACGATCCTTCAGCCACCGTGGCGGGCCTGTCGAGCGACAAGTCGCACGTGCGCCGCGCGGCGCTGATTGCGCTGGACCAAATGCAAGCGCCGCAATTGACGCGTGAACAGACGGCGCGGCTACTGGACACCGACGACGCGGCATTGCAGCGAACCGCGGTCGAGGTGATCTCGAAGCGGCCCGGTTGGGCCGACGAGTTGCTGGGTCGGCTGGACGATTGGCTGCTTGATGAACCGTTGGACGAAGCTCGCCAGTCGGTGGTGCGCGGAGCGCTGTTGGCGTTTGGCCGCGAAGAAGGCGTACAAAGGCTCATCGGTCGTCGGCTGGGGGACGCGGCAACGCCGCTGGCCGCCAAGCGGCTGCTGCTGGAGGTGGTGGCGCGCAGCGAACTGGCCCAGCGGCCCGACGAGTGGAAGGATCCGTTGTTGGCCGCATTGGGCCATGGCGACATTGACGTGCGTCGTCAGGCCGTCGCGGCCGTTTCGCACAGCGACGCCGCTGCATTCGCCCCTCAACTGGCGAATCTGGCCGACGACGAGGCGTTGCCCGAGTCGTTGCGGTTCGAGGCCGCGGCGGCACTGGGCAAGGCGTCGCAGCCACTTGGCGAAGCGGCCTGGGAGCTGCTTGCAGCGCGGGTAGCCGGCGAGGCGGCGCCCCTGGAACGTCTTTCCGCGGCCGAGGCCCTGGGGGCTGCGGCGCTTAGCGACTTGCAGCGACATGCGCTGCTCAAGACGGTGGTGACCGCCGGACCGTTGGAATTGGCAAGTTTGCTTCACGCCTACGATCGTGGCGGCGAGGCTGCACTGGGCCGAGAATTGGTGGCGGCGCTCCGATCGGCGCCGGGCGTGGCGAATCTGCCAGTGGTCCGTTTGGAAAAGCTCATTTCGCAGTTCGGCCCCGAGGCGAGCCAAGTTGCCAAAGCGTGGCTACAAGCGCGGGCCGACAACTCGACCGGTGCGGCCGCCGCCATCGACGCGGTAGTGTCGGCGGCGGACAGGGCCGACCCGGCCCGCGGCCAGGAGTTGTTTTTTGGGCGCCGGGCCGCCTGCGCGGCCTGCCATCGAATTGCCGGCAAGGGCGATCAGGTCGGGCCCGATTTGAGCAAGATCGGCGACATTCGGACCGTGCGCGATCTGGCCGAATCGGTCGTGTTCCCAAGCTTGACCATTGCCCGCGGCTACGAAAGCTATCAGGTCTCGCTGCATTCGGGGCTCAGTCAATTGGGCGTGATTCGCCGCGAGAGCCCGGATATGATTTGGCTGCGGACGGCGGATCGGGCCGAGGTGGCGATTTCGCGCTCGCAGATCGAAGAGATGGCCGCCAGCCCGGTGTCGATCATGCCGCAGGGGCTCGATCAGGTGTTGGGCGTCAGCGATTTGGCGGCGATTGTGGCCTATTTGGCGACGTTAAAATAGTCCGGTGTGAACCTGTGTCATGGCATGGATTTCCCCGCCTGCCGAACGTCACGCGTTTGGAGCGCTGATTCCGCGTCTGCGCGACGGGCTGGTGGTTCGCAGCCGCCGCAGCGTCCTCAAGGCGAGCCTGGCCGGCATGGCGGGAATCACGCTCCCGAGTTTGTTGCAGGCGCGTGCCAAGGCGGCGCAAGCAGGCCGACCCACGAGCAGTCGCCGCAGCGTGATCTTGATCTGGATGACCGGCGGCCCCAGCCATATCGACACCTGGGACATGAAGCCGCTGGCCCCGGTGGAAATCCGCGGTCCGTTCAAGCCGATACAGACGGCGCTGCCGGGCGTGTCGCTGTGCGAGTTCCTGCCCAAGCAGGCCGCCATGCTCGACCGGCTGACGATCATTCGCAGCGTCGATTGCCGTTTTTCCAATCACGAACCGAACCAGGTGATGCAAACGGCCAACTTGGAGGCCGAGCCGCGGATCAACGCCGAGGCCGAAATGTACCCGGCCATTGCGGCGTTGGCGGCCAAGCACCGCGGACCGAACCATCCGGCGTTGCCGCCGTACGTCGTGCTTAATATGCAGTCGCGGTCGCACGTGGCGTGGGGCGGGTTTCTGGGTCAGCAGTACGATCCGCTGGTGGCCAAAAATTTGGAGCAAATGTTTCAATTGCCGGTCGGATTGCAGCAAGAGCGGCTCTTGTCGCGGCAATCGCTGCGCAGCGACCTGGACCGCTTGCACCGTCAATTGGATCGGTCGGGATCGATGGCCGCGCTCGATTCGTTCGCGGCCCAGGCGATGCAAATTGTCGCGGGCCCGGCGGCGCAGGAGGCGTTCGACCTGAGCCGCGAACCGGCCGAGATCCGCGACCGCTATGGTTCGCATGCATGGTGTCAGCAGGCGCTATTGGCCCGCCGGCCGGGCGAGGCGGGGGTGA
>CAYWTU010000287.1:0-5857 GCA_964461275.1 uncultured Pirellulales bacterium
GAACGCGGTGATTCGATTTGTCGACGGGCACGATCACCAAGGGTGGCAAGAGCTGGGCGCGGGCTGGCGACGGACCAGGGGCGGACCGCAAATTGTAGTTGCGGGATGCTGAATCTCAATGCGGCGAAGGGTCAAATCCGCCGGAAGACGAACTCGTTGGCGGCGATGCTTGCCCCTTGGGTCCGCAATTGTTCTAGGACGTAACCGCGATCGCGGAAGAAACAAAACACCTCTTCAGGCCGGGCCACCTCGTGAGGGTAACCGCCGACCCAGTCGATCAAGTCGTGCCAGCGGCTCATCCCCCGCTGCGACTGGTAGTTGGTCCAGGACCGGACGTATTCTCTCAGCCGCCCCGTAGCGGCCGCCACGGCTGCCAGGCGAACCTCGCGCGGTCCCATTACCGCCAAGGCGTAGGGGAGCCTCAGGGGACGGGGCAGCCGGTTGTACAGCCGCTTGATGGCCCGCCACCTGCGGCTCCAGCCGCCTTGGTCGTTGTAGATCGAAATGTAGAGCTGCCCCCCCGGCAGGACCGACGATTCCAAGTTGGCCATGGCCCTCCACATGTCGCCCGTCTGATGCAGCACACCCCAGCAATAGACGACGTCGAACGCCCCTAGTGCCGTAAGGTACGGCGCGTCGAGCAGTGAACCTTCGCGAATCGACCAACATGCGGCAGCGGGGGCAAATCGCCGCTTCAATTCTTCGGCACAGGCGACGCACTGCGGATCGTAGTCGAATGACGTAACGGCGGCGCCCAGCCGCAGTGCCGCCCGCGAGAATAAGCCGCTTCCGCAACCCGCGTCGAGCAGCGACAACCCGTCGAACCGCTCGCGGCGCAGCATGGATTGCAGCGACGCCTGGGCCGCTACGATTCGCCGTTCATCGATGGATTCCAAAAATCGCCGCCAATTGCGGCCAAACTCGAAGCGCTGGCCGGTGGCGATTTCTTGGGCGTGGGTGGTCATGGCTAGCCTAACTTTGGGCGACGAGCTGATAATTGACCGCGGCCGCATCGCCGTCAACCCACCGCAGGCGCCGCGCATCAACCGAACCCACGCATGCCCAAGATTTTCGTCCATCTCGAACCGGCTTTATGCGAACCAACCATTTTGGCCGGCGCCACGGCCGTCGTCATCGACGTACTGCGGGCCACCACCACGATGATCTATGCCCTGGCCGCTGGCGCCGCCGAAATCCGCCCCTGCGTCACGGTCGATGAGGCGCGGCGCCTGGCCGAAGGCTATCCACCTGGGGCGGCCCTATTGGGAGGCGAACGCCAGGGACTGCGAATCGACGGATTTCAGTTGGGCAACTCACCCTCCGAGTACGGCGGCGAAATAGTCCGCGGCAAGTCGATCGTGTTCACCACCACCAACGGCACGCGGGCGCTGGAGCACGCCCGACAGGCCGACAACGTTCTTGTGGCTGGATTCGTCAATGCCGCGGCAGCGATCCGGCGCCTGATTGCGGCGCCGGGCGAGGTGCACTTGGTCTGCGCAGGCACCGACCGGCAAGTGACCGGCGAGGACACGCTGTTGGCGGGTTTCTTGGTGCGAGGTTTGTTTCAGGAAGCGCTCCAGAGCGCGCGCGCCCCGGAATTCGGCAACGACAGCGCCCGGCTGGCGGCGGCCGCGTGCGCAGGTCTGACCGACCAAGCCGACGTCGTCGGTTGGCTGTCGCGGGAACTAGCCCAGTCGTTGGGGGGCAGGAATCTATTGGCGCTCGGGCTCGAAGCCGACCTCGTTGCCGCGGCCCAGTTGAACAGGTTCGATCTCGTGCCGCGATATGAACCGGTCAGCGGCACGGTCCGGTTGTGAACCGGCGGCGGCGGCCAAGCGGGCAATACGCCTCCGAGTGAGTCGCTGGCCCTCGGCCGATTCAGTAGGGTCAGCCGCCGGCCACCGGCGCCAGGAGCAACAGCTCGTCGCCGTCGTGGAGCGCTGTGTCTGTGAGGCGTTCCACTGTCCCCAAGTGCCGGCCCGAGAGAATCACCAGGCATGATTGCGGCAGCGTCTGGCCGCTGGGCAACCGTTGTCGAATCAAATCCAATGCCGCGCTGACGCTGCTCCCCTTGGCCAATTCCAAGCTGCCCGGCGCATGTTGCGCCAAGTGATATCCTCGGCCCGAAATGTGGACGCTGATGTTCATGGCTGTGGTGTCCAGGCCCGCGGCTGTCACTGCCTTGTGACGCGAGCACAATCTGGGCAGTCGGCCGCCCGCGCCAATTGCGACGTACTGACGTATCCGGTGAAGCCATCGATCGTCAAGAGCCTGCCCCACAGCGGCTGGCCCGTGTCGGTGAGGATCTTAATGGCCTCGAGCGCCGCCAGGGAACCGATGGCCGAAGAAATGGCGCCAACCACCGGAAAAAACTCCTCGAATTCCGGTTCGCGGGGATACAGGCAGCGCAGGCAGGCGGTGCGTCCCGGCTGCACGGCTGCCAACGTCCCCATCATGCCCCATTGGGCCGCGTCGATCAGTGGCGTATGGGTCGCCAGTGCCGCGCGATTCAGACGCAGCCGCTCGGCGAACGTGGGGGGGCAGGAAAGGATCAAATCGACCTGCGCCGCCAGGGCGCTGGCTTCGGCAATGTCGGCCGGCTCGTGGTCGATGGGCGTCACCTCGACGTGGCGATTCATCGAACGCAGATAGGCGGCGAACTCGTGCGCCCGCGGCTTGCCCAGGCTGGCCTCGCTTCCTAAGAGTTGGCGATTCAGATCGGCGGGGATCATTTCGCCACCGTGCGCCAGAACGATCTTTCCCACACCGGCCATGGCCAGGCACAAGGCGGCTGGCCCCCCCATGCCGCCGGCCCGGGTGACTAGAACAGCGGACGCCTTCAGCTTCCGCTGCGCATCCTCGCTCAACACACCGGGTCCAATCTGCCGCCCGTAGCGCTGCCATTCTTCGGGCGGAAGTTCGACTGGGGGGCGCGTCATGGGGTCTAGAACGGATCGGCGGAGTTGGGAAACGTGAACGTCTATCAGGGTACTCTATCAAAGGCTTAGGCCGGCTGTCAGGCGGCTGGTATGATTGTTGACCGCTGGGCCGTTCGCTTTCGTTGTGCAGAGGGACTTAAGATGCACTGGGTCTATTTATTCTTTGCCATCGTCTTCGAGGTGACCGCCACCAGCTTTATGAAAGCATCGCAAGGGCTCACGCGGTGGCAGCCGACCTCGGCGATGCTGCTGTTTTATATCGTCAGTTTTTCGCTCTTGTCGTTGGCGGCCAAGTCAATTTCCATCAGCGTGGTGTACGCCATCTGGTCGGGTCTCGGGACGGCGCTGATTACTCTGGTGGGCGCGGTCTACTTTGGCGAACCGGGCACGCCTGCCAAGTATCTGTGGATCGGCGTTATCACGGCCGGGGTGGTGGGGCTGAACCTTAGCGGCGGCGGCCACGCCCAATAGCCATTGGCGACGGGGAGCCTCACGGTGACCGAGCTTGAAATCCATTTGGCCTCGCCCGACGAGCGCCGTCAGGCGCATCGCAACGTCCACGACGTGTGGAGCCGCGGACTGCCCCTGGAGCGCCACGTAGCTCGTCGCGAGCAAGCGCCCCACCACAACTTCGCGCAATGGATCGTCGGGCGCCAACAGGGACAAGTGGTTACGTCGCTAGCCTGTCATCCGCTGGAGTTTCGACTTCGCGGGCAACGCGTGAAGGGCATTGGCATTGCCAGCGTGCACACCATCCCGTCGGTCCGCGGCCAAGGCTATGCGCCGCAATTGATCGACTGGACCCACCGGTGGGCCGCCGCACAAGGTCGCATGTTGAGTCTGCTCTTTTCCGACGTCAATCCCGCCTATTACGAGCGGATGGGATACGTCGCTTGCCCCGCCTGGGAAGGTTTTAGAGAGGTCGTTGGCGCCGCGAAACCCCCTGTCGCGGAACGTGGCTATCGGCTCTTGACGTGCGATCCGACAACGAGCCTGGCCGAGTTGTCGTCGCTGTACGACCGCTCCGTGGCCGATCGACCGCTGGCCGTGCTTCGCTATGCCGAGTATTGGCAAAACCTACTCGACCGGCGTCCCCACGACGTTTTTTTTTGGCTCATGGACCCAACCGGCGCCCGCTGCGGTTATCTGCGATTGAGCCCGATCCCCGAACCACTGTTCGTCACCGACCCGCACCCAACGCCGACAGGCTGGAAGTTGTCCGACCATGCACTGCTGCCCGTCACGGACGAGGCACTCTCGGCCGGATTGCAGCTTGCGATGGCTTGGGCGGCCGAACAAGGCGCCACGACGTTGGGCGGCTGGTTGCCGGACCTGCCGGTCACTCGGGCGCTGTTTGAGATGCGGCCGCGGGAGACCGAGATCACGATGTTCAAGGCGCTGGGGGCGCCGATTGGTTGGTCGCCCGATCTGCTGGCGGCCGCCGATCGGATCTGCGAGATCGATCACGTCTGATGGCGTTACACCCCGCGTCCCGCCTCTTGGGCCAGCACGCCGAGGACAATCTTGCGCAGTTTGGGCGCCCCTTCGGCCGCCGTGGCCAGGATGTGTTCGAGTTCGGCCGGCTTCAGCGCGTCGGGCAGGCACATATCGGTCACGATGGACAACCCCAGCACGCGCAGGCCCGCGTGCGCCGCCACCAGCACCTCGGGCACGGTGGACATGCCGACCACATCGGCGCCGATCATCCGCAGAAACCGGTATTCCGCACGAGTTTCCAGATTCGGGCCGGTGACCGCCACGTAGACGCCTCGGTGAGCCACGAAATTTTCTCGACGAGCGATCTCCAGCGCCAAGTCGATAAGCTCCGCATCGTAAGGGGCCGACATGTCTGGAAACCGCGGTCCCAGGCGGTCGTCGTTGACGCCGATGAGCGGATTGCCGTTCATCAGGTTGATGTGGTCGTCGATCACCATGATGTCGCCGCCGCGGTAATGGGGATTCATGCCCCCGCAGGCGTTGGAGACAATCAGCAGTTTGGCGCCCAACGCCTGAATGACCCGGACCGGAAATGTGATCTGATGATGCGAATATCCCTCGTAGGCGTGGAATCGGCCTTCCATGGCGGCGACGGTCACGCCCGCCAGCTTGCCGCACACCAGACGACCGGCGTGGCTGACGGTGGTCGACGTAGGGAAGTGCGGCAAGTCTTCGTAGTCAATGACGGCCTCGGCCTCGATTTCCTGGGCCAACTCGCCCAGGCCGGTGCCGAGCACCACGCCGGCCTGCACCTGGCCCGACCAGCGGCGCCGAATGGCCGCGACCGCTTCCTCGACAAGTTCCAGGCGGTGCTGCATGAACCAGTGCGGCGTTAAGACGCGGCGGGTTCGCCGCTCAGTATTTCAAGCCGTGACATTCGCAGGCGTGTAATTTCCAGCCGCGCTCCAAGCGAACTAATTTCCGATGCCGAATTCGCGCAACAACTGCTGATACGATGGGTCGTTGCGCAAACACTCCAGGTCGCTGTCGCATTCCAGGTAAGCGAAATCGTCGTAGCCTCGTTCCAGCGCGTGCCGGAGCTGGTCCACCGCCTCGCGCGGCCGCTTATTGCGGGCCAGGCTGCACGCCAAGTTGTAGCGGACGATGCAGTCGTCGGGCCGCAGTTGGGCCAAGCGACGATCGACTTCCAGGGCTCGCTCGTGCAGCCCGCGATGGCTGAGCAACTCGCCTTGGCAACGCAACACGTCCAAATAGTCGGGACAGCGTTGCAGGATGCGGTCGTAGAACTCGATGTCAAAGTCGATCTGCTGTCGCTGGCGACCGCGGACTCCACTTTTGGTCAGCGGTCCCGATCCCGGTGGCTGCGATTCCGGAGTAGTCATTACGACAAGCCCTTCACGAGTTTCCTGCACCCAACACCTGCGATGCACATGCCGGCGCTGTACGTACCGGTACTGTAC
>CAYWTU010000288.1:0-5837 GCA_964461275.1 uncultured Pirellulales bacterium
GCCCGTAGGAACATCAGGGCGTACAGCGAATACGGCGCCGGCCACTGAACCGGCGCGCCGCGGTCCATCGCCTCGCGCCGTCCGTCGTACAGCGCGCGGGCCGATTGTCGACGATCCTCGCGCTCGGGGTCGGAATACACCTGCTGCCACGCCTCCCAAAGCTGCATTTCGCTGGGCCATTCGATCACGGCCGAGAATGTGCGCGATACCCAACCCGCTGTCTCGGCTAGCCGCAACGCGATTCCATCGCGGTGCAATGCGGTACCCAGATGCACCACGTTGGTTTGCGGCTGGCCCGCCGCCAGCAGCGTGCCGTGAAACCATGTGTGCTGATGTTCACGCTGCTTGGGCGACCACAGGCTCAGGTCGCTTTGTAGGTCGTCGCACACGATCAGCGAAGGTCGATGAGCCCGGTACCGCCGTCCGCGCACCCGCTGCCCCATTCCAAACGCCTCGATGCAGGCGTCGTTGGCCAGCACCACCTGGTTGGCGCGGCGACGCACGCCGGCGGGCTTTGCCGCGCCAATCGCGGCGGGATACGCCCGGCGCAGCGCCTCGTTCTCGACCAGTTCGTGCACCACCGCGTCGAGATGCGCCCGGGCTTGGTGGCGCGTCTCGGTCACGATCCAGATGTATGGTTCTCGGCCTTGCAGCGCCGACTGGAGCACATAGGCCAGCGTCACCAGCGTCGATTTGGCGTGGCCGCGCGGCCCGATCACGTTCACCCGCCGCCCACGATCGGACTCCAGCGCGGCAAGCTGCTCCGACAACCAGCGGTGCATGGGAGGCGTTTCGTGCCCGTCGCCCGCCGCGGTGAAATGCGCTGGCAGCAGCGCCTGGCTCCACGCCAGCACGTCGCGCTCTGCGCCCAGCTCACTCCAAACGGGGTCGCCAGCGTTGTCATTGGATTGCGCCACACGAGCCGCTAAGCGCCGCACCGCTTTGGCCAGTGCGGCGCTTCCCAACCGTGCGCCAGCCGCCACGCGCGCCGCCGTCCGGCCAGGTCTTGCGGGCCGGAGGTCGGCGTCGCTTTCGGCCTCGGTGCTGTGCTTACGCTTCGACATCGAACCTCTCGCCGACCAGTCGCTTGCCTAATTCGTTGAGCCCCTGCAGGACTTCCTGCCGGGTCGCCTCGTCGTGGAGGACCGTACGTAGAATCTCGGCTACATCGTCCAGCGCTTCCTCGACGCGCCGCGCCGCCAGTCGGCGGGCCGTTGGCGCGGCGTATCGCTCGGGGTACCGCCGTTCCAGCAGCCAAGCCGCCGCGCGCCAGTTCTTCGCGTCCTGTGCCGCCTCGGCCACGTGCTTGACGTGGGCCATTTCTTGATGCGTCTCGGCCTTGGCTAGGCGATCGCGAAACGCCGCGCTCCGCTGAGCCTGACGCCGAATGGTCGTCGCCGAACATCCCACGTACTCGGCAGCCACGCGCCGCGAGCAGCCCATGGCCAAGATCGCGCACACCTCGCGCTGCTTGGCCTCATCCAACAGCGCCAGGGGACGACCGCACTTCGCCTTTGCCTTCCGCTCTGCCAAGCGTCATCCTTTCTCTGTTGTGAGTGGGGCTTCCATTGGTCGTCGACCGTTCGGCGATGGTTGTCGTTGGTGCGCCGCGAATTGAGCCGCGCCATGGGCGGTCGCCCCGCACGGTCCGTTCCCACCGCAGCTCCCGGGGGTTGTGCAGATGCACGTCGGCGTGCCATCGACGCTGGCAGGCGCCAAACGCTGGAGCCAGCGCTGCGCTTCTTCGTCTTCGGCGGCGCCGCGGCGTATGGCATCCAGCCAGGCCGCCTCATCTTCCGGCAGCGCGTCTTGAAGTACACAAATGTCGGGCCACTCGGGCATCATCGCGCTTTCAGGGGATCGGCCACGTACTCGAACGACACCGTCGACCGGGCCATGGACGGTCGAACCGACGCCCCCGCCGACGCTCGGCGACCGCAACGATTGATGCGCGTCGTCCGCCACCGCTTCGAGCGGCGGCAGTGAGCCATGACGGCCGGATGGCTGGCGGTGATGCTCACCCGTTTCCCCTCGCTGCAATGCACGTCGGCCACGGCCTCGGCCACGCGCAGCCCTACGCCGATCCCTTGGTAGTCGGGCAGCGTCACTACCCGGCTGATCCGCCGCCAATTCCGCTGGCCGTACTGCGCCACCGTCGCACAAAACGTCACCGCCTCGTCGTTCCAAGTTGCCAGAAAACATTGGGCCGCCGGGTTCAGCATCCCGCTCAGATAGTGATGGCGCGCAAACAATCGCCACGTCTCGCGCCGGCAACGAAACAAGCGTAGGTCGATGTTCGGTCGCCGAAGCCGCCTCCGGTCGAACGCTCGTGTCGCCATGTCGAGCGTCCAATCGGGCTCGAGCCACTGGGCCACGTCGTAGTGACACGTCACCGCCACAAATCGGCATTGCAGCCTTCCTTCCCGCAAACTTTTGGCGATCGCCGCCGACCCAATCTGGGCCACGTTGCGGTCCACCACGCTGGTGAACTCATCGAACACCACCGTCGGCATCGGCGCTTCGGGCGGACGGGCCCCGCAGCCAACCGCCAGCGCCCGCGCCAAGTCGCACCGAAACCGCTCCCCGCCGCTGAGCACGTGATACGGCTTGACCCACGACGGCGGCGAACTGAAACCCACGGCCGTCAGCAACCCGGTCAGCTCTTTGATCGGCGCTGCGCCGAGTCCGTCGATCACAGCCCGGTCGACCGGCCAAGCGCCGCCTTGGTGCAACTCTTGGGCGAACAGCCGACGGGCGATCGTGCTCTTGCCGCTCCCCGACGGCCCCACGATCAGCCCCACCCGCCAGTCGTCGTCCAGCGCCGGCACATCCACCATAAAGCGCTCGCTGAGCTTGTCTTCCAGCGGCACGTCGAACAGGCCCGCCACCTGCCGCACCCGGAACGAGTCGTACACCGGACAAGTCACTACAACGTCAACAGCCGGCATCGAAACCCCTCGCTTTCTAGTCGCTCGTACAACGCCCGCTGCCGCGGTTCGTCGCCGCACTCGACCACGATCTGATGCGACTCTGGCACGACGATCTCCTGCGCCTCACCGTCGTTCGTCCATCCCTCGGAGAACTCAGCGGTCAGCGAGTTCAATAACTCGCGCACCGACGCGTCCTCGGTTTCCACGCGGGCCGCCAGCTCGGCCAACAGTGCCGCGTTCGTTTCGGCCATGCCCGTCAGCGGATCGTGAACCGCCAGCAGCGTGTCGGCCTCCGCCTCGCTCAGGTCGAGCACCAAGACCGGCACCAGTTGGTCGCCCATGGTCTCGGCTCGCAAGTGTCCGTCGATCAACTCATAGGTTCCGTCCGCCAGTTCGCGCACCAGCAATGCGTCGGCGAACCCAACTTCGCGCAGCACGCCCGCCAGCGCCGCCTGTTGCCGCTGGGGATGCACGCGCCAGTTGCGCGGGTGGGGTCGTAAGACATCGGCCCGCACCCGCCGCAACTCGCGGACGCGGTCGCGCACCACGCTTTCAGGCGACCGCTCGGCCATCACCGCACCACCGAACGCGAAATCGACAGGCTCCGGCTGCGCACCCGACGGGCCCTTACCCCGCAGCCATTGACGCACAGCGGCGCCTGCTGCACGACAACCGGCGCCGCGGTCACCGCCTGCGCTTGAACCACCGCCTGCGCCTGTACGATCGGTTGCGCCACGTGCTGCTGCACGACCACGGGTTGGGCTACAGTCAACGTCTGCACAGCCACCGGCACGCTCAGCACCGACACAGCCGCCGGCGCGGCCACGGCCTGCGATTGCACCTGTACCGGACAGGCTTCGGCCAGTTTCCCGCCTCCCAACAACGCCACGATCAAGGCCATGGTCTTCTTCATTCCGCACGCTCCTTTCGTTATGAATCTGGTCCTTCGCATCACCGTCTACTCTTCATCGCTTGCATTCAGCAACCACTCGATCAACTGAACCTTTTCCTCCGCCGACAGCTCGCCCCCCTTGGGCATTCGGCGTTCAATGATCGCCTCGAACATCGCCTGGGTATGTTCCCGCCAGCCGGCCGAGGGCGCCCCGTCGTCATCGAACAGTTGTACGTGCTCCTTAGCCTCCTGGCCGGTGTGGCACCTGGCGCATCGCTGCCGCAACACCTGAGCGCCAGGCGATTCCACATCCTGCGTCGTCACCGTTGACTCGCGCGGCGAAGCCGCCGATTCGCCACAGCGACAATGAGCGCAGGCGCATGAGCCCGACGCCTGGCTGTAGGCGTACAACACGCCCGGCACGTTGAGCGTCGTCACCGGCACGCCCACCGGCACCGCGAAGCTGGTGATCACCAGCCCCGACGTCGCGCCGACCGACGAAACCGCGGCTCCGCCAGCACAAGCGCTGCCGGTTGCCGTGCACGCCAGCGCCGCGACACACTTCCTTGCCCAACCGCTCAGGGAAAGGCTCCGCTCCTTGTTCCTCGCGTGACTGCTATTCATCTACGACTCCTCCTACGAAGTTCATCTTCCTACTTTGTGTTTCCGTGCCGCTGTGGTTCATCGCCGCCGTAGCCGTCGCCAGCACCGCCGCCTCGGCGAAGCTCGCCTCCCACTGTTTGCGCTGTACTGGCATCGATTCGCACAGCGCCAACAACACCGGGTCGACGCTTTGCCCCAGCACGCTGCGCAGCGTCTGTTGGCGAGTCACGCCCAGTTCGGCCCGGACCCGATCGGGTGTGACCGGCTCGAAGGCGTACCCGCGATAAAGTCCGACGATAGCGGCCGTCGCGTCGGCCGCGTCCAGCCCGCCGCTCGCCGCCGCGACCGCGATGGCAAAGTCCTCGCGGTCGCGCTGCAGGGCCCGTTCTAGGTCTCGCTCGTAGAACGCGGCAGCCTTCTCGGCGTTCTCGGCACGGGCAAAATAAGCCTCCACGTCGCGAGCCAACAGACGTCGCAGGTCGTTGCCCAGCGGCCGCAAGAGATCCTCGCGATGACACGCCAGGCACGACAGCGCCGGCGCCAGTTGCCCGTCGCCATGGGCCGCAGTGTGGTCGGTGGCCAGATTCTGCGGCGCCACGATTACCGGCTTGCCATCGCCGTCGTACAGCGCAAACAGCGGCAGGCCATTCGATTTGGCCAGCACGTGTTCCGACGCGTCGTGACGGCGGCCCAGCGGATTGCGCAGCGGGTCTTCGTCGGCCGACTCGTCGATCGAGTCTTCGGTCTTCCAAGCGCCTCCGAGAGCCCCTTGGCGGCGAATCACCCGGCGGAACTTATTCGTCACGCCCGACCGCACCAGCAGCGACCAAGTCTCGGCGTTCAAACGCTCGGTCGCCCGAAAGTCGATCCCCAGGTGTTCGTACAGCGCGTTGGCGTCGGTAAAATCGGCAATCCCCGACAGTTGGTAGTAGAACCCTCCATCCACCGTTGTGATCGCCTTGGCGACGAACCAATCGGCCCGCACAATCGCTCCCCCGCTGCCCGTCTTCTCGCGCAGCCGGGCCGCAGTTTCCAGGCCCACCCAGCCGCCGTCGGTATACACCGCTTCCGGCTTACGGGGCGGCGATCCGGGCGGCAGCGCCTGTGTCCGTACATGCCAGTACGGTTCTCCAGCCGAGACCATCGCCTCCCACACCGCCGCCGGCAGGCCGTACCACGCGAGATCGATCCGCAATATTCCGCCGTTTCCGCCGGGCACGAGCGCCGGCCGCGCGATCCGCGCCGTCCGGCTGACCAGATTCAAGGTCATCGACACGGCAGCGCCCGCCTCGTCCCAGCGCTGCCGCGGCAGATTGTACAAACTCAGGTAGCGAGTCGTCGGCCACGCCGCAGCCGGCACCCGAGTTTCCAGGTCGCTGTCCGCGGCCTGCAATTCGGTCACCCGCTCATCG
>CAYWTU010000289.1:0-5821 GCA_964461275.1 uncultured Pirellulales bacterium
CGCGATCAAGCCGGCCAAGAGCGCGGTAATCATGCCGATAACGGCCACCACGGTTTGCGCCAGCCCCTGTTGCCAAACGGCCCCCTCGACATCGGCCATGGGAAAGAACAGCGGCGTACACCGCGTCACCATGTACACGCCGGCGGTGACCATGGTGGCCGCGTGAATGAGGGCGCTGACCGGCGTGGGGCCCTCCATGGCGTCGGGCAACCAAACGTGCAGAGGAAACTGCGCGCTTTTGCCACAGGCCCCAAGCATCAGGCACAGGCAGATCGCCAGCCCGATGCCGCCGCCGATGAACGCCTCGTTGGCCAGCCGCAGTTGCCCCAAAACGCCCCACACGCCGTCGGCGTCATGAAAATTGAGCGTACCGTAGGTGGTCCAAATCAGGAACACCCCCAGGGCGAAGCCGAAGTCGCCCACGCGATTCACCAAAAACGCCTTTTTTCCGGCCGCCGCCGCCTCCGGTTTTTCAAACCAAAAGCCAATCAGCAAATAGCTGCACACGCCCACCGCTTCCCAAAATACGTAAAGCAGCGCGAAGTTGCTGACCGAGACCAACATGGTCATCGAAAACACGAACAGGCTGACGTAGGCGAAGAACCGCCAGTAGCCTTCGTCGCCGTGCATGTAGCCGCTGGCGTAAATCACCACCAGCGACGAGATGAACAGCACCATGCAGAGCATGATCGACGACAACGGGTCGGCTCGCAGCGTGACGTCGAGCTTGAACGGCAGCTTCCAATTGCCATCGGGACTCATCCGCACGCCGGCGCTGCGCTGTTGGCCCGGTTGTGGGGCGTACGCGTGTCCCACGTCGGCCCAGGTCCACAGCGTTCGTGTCCGTTCGAAGCCGATCGAGTTTGTTGCCCGCTCCGCAGCGACGGGTGACGTTTGTTCCGCCGCTTCGCCGTGTCCGGCGGAGGGCAGTTGCGACGAGATTTGCCACAACAGCATCAGGCTGAGCGCGAATCCGCCCACCGTGGCGCCGACCGCGGGCAGGTGGCTCTTTTCGCGCAGCACGCGCTTGCCCAGCGCGGCGATCACCGCCGCCGCGGCCAGCGGCAAGGCGGGAATCAGCACCATCAGGGTCTCAATTTCCACCGGCTAGACTCCGCTGCGAAACATATCGTGTTCGGGGCGCTGCTCGGGCTCGATGCCGGCCGGCGTCAATTGCGGCCAACGGTGCTCGGGCTCGGCCGGTTCTTCGGGAACCTCCAGATCGACGTACGGCGGTTGGTTGCCCTCGCGGTGTTCGTGCCAAAAAGCCACGTCCAGCGTGCCGCTTCTGCGGAACAGCATCATCACCAGCGCCAAGGCCAACGCCGCCTCGCAGGCGGCCACCGTGAGGATGAAAATCGTCAACACCTGACCGCCCCAGTCGTTGTGAAATCGCCCCCAGGCGACCAGGCTCAGTGACACGCCTTGCAGCATCATCTCGGCCGAGAGGAACATCACAATCATGTTCCGCCGACTTAAGAAGCCGACCAGCCCGATGCCAAACAGCGCCGCGCCAACCAACAGCGCGTGATACAACAGCGACGTTTCATTCATGGGCGTCGTGGCTCCGTGTTGCGTCGCGCGGGGGCTCGGCCAAAATGGCGACCGACCCCACCAGGGCCACCAAGAGCAGCGCTCCCGCCACCTCCACGCCCACCAGGTGCCGGCCGAAAAGCTGCCGGCCCAAATGCGCCATGTGTTCGGCGGCCAACACCTCGGATTGACGGGCCTGGGCGGTTACCGCGGTATGCGGCTGCTTCTCCGGAGGCGCCGCGAGAAAGACCGTGGCCAGCGTCATGGTCAAGATGCCGATCAGCACCGCTCCCGCGCCGCCGGCCAACATCGGCTCCCAACTCAACCGGTCGTAGAACGCCCGCCCCTTGGGGTTGGCGAGCATGAGCACGAACAGGAACGTGACCAGGATCGCGCCGGCATACACGACCACCGTGGCCACCGCCAGAAATTGCGCGCCCAGGAACAAAAATAACCCGGCCGTGCCCAACAACATCAGCGCAAACCAAATGGCCGAGTAAACCGGGTTGCGAAATGTCACGGTGGCCACAGCCGACCCGACCGTCAGCACGGCCAACGTCCAAAACACGATTGTCTCCAGCCAATCGCCCAGCAACGCTTCGCCGGTTACGATCCAGCTCATGGCGCCGAACAACCCCAAGCCCAGGGCTGTCAGGATCGCGCCGAAACGTCGTCCCGGGGCGCCGCCGCGGGGCAACGACAACCACATCCCCGTCCCCAGCAGCGCCGTGGCCACCAGCGCCACGCCTTCCAACTTGTTGGCGGCGAATTCGTTGGCCAGCCGCGTGACATTCGATTGAACCGGTTCGATTTGCCAGGCGCCGTATCCGACGGCCGCCAGTCCGCACATCATCAGCAGCGCGCCGGCGGCGGCGCGCCGGCCCCGCGCCAACAGCGACGCTCCCGCCACGGCGGCCAGCAGCCCCAGCGAAATGGTCCACGGCGTCCCGTTCACGGCGAAACTCCCATGGCGCGAGATTTCATGGGCTCTTGGTCCTTGGTCTGGTCGTAGACGCTGAGCAACTTTTCTTTGTCGAACACCATTTCCTCGCGGCTGCGGCCGGTCAAGTCGAACAGGCTGGTCAGCTCGATGGCGTCCACGGGGCAGGCCTCTTCGCACATCCCGCAGAAAATGCAGCGCAGTTCGTCAATGGTGAAGCTTTCCGGGTATTTCTCGCGGTCGGGCCAAGGCGACTCTACGCCGATGATGTCGATGCAGTGCGCCGGGCACGCGGTGGCGCACAAGAAACAGGCGACGCACTTGACCCGTCCTTGCTCGTCGCGATTCAGGCGATGCACGCCGCGGTAGACCAGCGGGTTGCCAATTTTGGGCCGCTGCTCCGGAAAACTGACGGTCGTCTTCTTGGAGAACAAGTGCCGTGTTGTGACGGCAAACCCCTGCATGACCAGCGGCAGGTACATCTTGCCGGTCAGGCCCAGCTTAGGCTCGTCGATCCAATGGATGTTGGGGTCGTCGGTTTTCATGGTCGCTTGTGCGTTCGCTTGATTCTGGAAGGCCCTAATCAACGGGTCCGCCGCCCAGCCGGGGCCGATTGTCACCGCCCAGCCGGGGCCGATTGTCACTCGCCAACGGCGACACCACTGCGGCGATCATCACCGAGGCGAGTGCCACGCCCCAACTTAGCGCCAACAGCCCCACGTCGCCCCAGCGCTCGCGAATCGCGTCGCCGTATTCGCCGATGATCGCCATCATCAACAGGTTCACCAGCCCGAGCGGCAACATCCCCTTCCAGGCCAGCGCCATCAGTTGATCGAAGCGAAACCGCGGCCAACTCCAACGTACGAGCATCATGAACAAGATCACCAACAGCACCTTACCCAGCAGCACGGCCATGCGAATCAGCCCGGTCGCCCAGGTGACCGTTTCGTCCGAGCCCGTCACGCCCCACAGATGCCAGCCGCCCAGGAACAGCACGACGAGCAAGAACGCGGCCGTGACCATGTGGAGGAATTCGGCAATGAGGTACAACAACAGCTTCATTCCCGCGTATTCAGTGTGATAGCCGCCGATCAGTTCTTGTTCGCATTCCGGCAAGTCGAAGGGGAGCCGCCCGGCCTCGGCAAACGAGGCCACCAAAAACACCAAGCAACCCAGCGGCTGGGCGATGATGTTCCACATTCCCGATGCGGCCTGCATCGAAATAATCCGTTCGAGCTGCATCGAACTGCTCGCCAAGACGACGCTCAAAATTCCCAGGCTCAGCGGCAATTCGTAGGAGATCAATTGGGCGCTGCTGCGCAGCGCGCCCAAAAAGCTGTATTTGTTGTTGCTCGACCAGCCGCCGAGAATCACGCCGTACACCGCCATGCTCGACAAGGCAAAGATGTAAACCAGCCCCACGTTCACGCCCGGCGCCACGAGCAACTCGATCGGACCGGCGCTGCTCAATTCGACGCCCCCCGCCGTCGGTCCGCTCACCGCGGGCAACACCGAGCCGAACGGAATGACCGCGAACACGGCCAGCGCCGTGATCAAAATCGAAATGGGCGCCAGAACGTACAAAACCTTGTCGACGTGCGCCGGGACGTATTCTTCTTTGAGGATCATCTTCAGGCCGTCGGCCAACGGCTGGCCTAGGCCGAACATTTTGATCTTGGTTAGCGGGATGCCGACCCGGTTGGGGCCCTTGCGATCCTGAACCCAGGCCGCCATCCACCGCTCGAGCAGCACCAGGTAGGCCGCGGCGGTCATAATGCCAAAGATCGCCAGAACGACTTTGGCCGCCGCTTCGAGCACAAAGGGTTGGCTGAGGTTGGTCATGAAACGTCTATCGCCAGTGGTTGTGCCGCATGTTTGTCTCCCTCTCCCCCGGCGACCCGGAGGCGCCCCAGGGTCGGAGTGAAGGGAAAGCGGCTCTCGGCTTTGTGGTTAACTACTTGTCGCCATGGGTTCGGTTGGTTTCGCCGCCGGATTCAATTCCACGCCGAGTGCGCCTGCTCCGTCGCGGGCCGAGGCGAAGTAGCCAATCGCCTGCGCCGCCTCCGCGAGCACGGCGGCTTGCTGGTACAGCCCGGGCCGCTTCAGGAGTTGCCAAAACAGACTCCCTTCGGTCCGCACTCCGGCCGGCGGACGAATGGCCCATTCGGCGGTTTGCAGCCGCCCCTGGAAATTGACGTACGAGCCGGCCCGCTCGGCAAACGACGCGCCGGGCAGGCAATAGGTAGCCCACTGCGACAATGGCGAGGGGAACAAATCTTGCACGATCAACAGCGGCGCCGCGGCGAGCGACTCGGCCAGCGATTGGTCCAGCCAGTCGGTCTTGTAGCCGCCCGCGACCCACAACCCGCCTACGTCGCCACGCTGAACCGCCGCCGCCACGTCCGCCGCTTGTGGCACGGTTCTTGTCGCGGCCGAGCCGTTCCCCGTGGCGGTTGACTGAAAGTGCCGCAACACCTCTTCCACGCCGCGACGATTTGGACATTTCTCGGCCCGAATCGTAAAGCCGTTCTTGAACGATTCGTCCGTTCCTTCGATCGGCACGGGGCCCAGCGCCAACAGCGCGGTTGGATCGACGCTGCGCAGATAGGCACAAAGCAAATACGCTTCTTCCACGGTCAGGTGCGGCGAAACCAACCCCGCCAGCCGACCGGCCTGCGCCAGCTTGTCCGGCAACTGGGCCGTGACGGTCGACCAATCGACCGGCTCGGGGCCGGCGTTGCCTTGCCGCTGGGGATACTGCAATCGCTTCTCGCTGTGGATGTGATGGAAGCCGAACCGTCCTTCGTCGCACATCCACCAGCCGTTGACGTGCGGATTCTCGCGCGGCTTGAGTCGATAGACCTGGTCCTGGTTTTCTTCCACCGTAATGGAACACCCGGTTGCACAACCGGCGCAAACGCCGGCGTGCTGCTTCATGAACCACACCCGCTGTGAATACAGAAAGTCTTTGTCGCCCAGCGCGCCCACCGGGCACAGGTCGACCACGTTGCCCGACAGCTTGTTGGCCAGCGGGTAGCCCGGAAACACGTCGATCTCATCGTGGCTGCCGCGGTCGATGACCATGAGTTCCGAGGTGCCCGAAATCTCTCGGCAAAACCGCACGCATCGAGTGCACATCACGCAGCGGTCGACGAACAGCGTGACCGTTTCGCCCATCTCGCGGCGGCGGCTGTGGAAGGGGCGAATATCGGCCCGCCGTTCTTTCTGGCCGTGCTCGAAATGGTAGTCCTGCAAGTGGCACTCGCCCGCCTTGTCGCAAATCGGGCAGTCGACCGGATGATCGATCAGCAGGCACTCTTCGACGTACGCCCGACTCTGGCGGACCTT
>CAYWTU010000290.1:0-5796 GCA_964461275.1 uncultured Pirellulales bacterium
AGCGGCGCTCCTTCCAGTTCCAACGCCAGCGCCACCCGACGCGCGTGCGCCCGCAGGGGTTGCAACTCGACCCCGGTGACAACGGTCAGCGGCGGTTCGTCGGCGGCATGACTTGCGGGAGCAAAGAGCTGAATGGCGATCCCCAAAGCAAGCGCCAACAGCGCGGCGCCCCGCCGCCGTCGAGAGTTCCCAGAGTCGAGCGCTCGGCCCGCGTCCACAGGATGAAACATTGGCAGGAACGAAACGCCAGTGACCGTCGAAGGGCGCCGCAACATGACCGGGATGCCTTACGTAGAGAAAAAAATGAACCGAGCGGCCCCCATGATCGCTCGGCCGCCGGCATGAAGCAAGCGACCGGCACGGTTCTTTGACGGCCCCCGATCAGGCGTGGTAGAGTGCCGGATGTTGTTCAAATGAGGAGACTCCCATGAACGCCAACCGTCGCCAGGCGCTGCATCGGGCGGTCGACTTAGGGCGAGAAGAAGCACAAACGCTGGAAGACATCCAGGCCGGGCTGGAATCGATTCAGCGCCGGGAGGGGATCGAACTCGATGAAAGGCATCGACAACTTCGGGCCAAACATCTCCGCGAGATCGGCTGACATTGAGCGGCGCGTGGCGCTCGAACCGGTGCCGCACCATGACCCATAAACTACGCCTCCACCAACAGTTGACCCGCGCCCGTCAGTTCAGCGAGAGCCTGCTGTCCGCATTCAAGTCGCCCGAGTGTTGGGTCCATCAGGTCCACCCGCGGGCCAATCATCCGCTGTGGTTCGCGGGACATATGGGCGTGGTCGACAATTTCATGATCTCACTTGTCGCGCCGGAGCGCGCGGCGCCGCGGCCGGAGTTCCAAGAGCGGTTTGGCGTCGGTTCGCAACCCAGCGGCAACTTGGCCGACTATCCGCCCGTCGAAGAGGTGTTGGCTTACATGCGCGAACGCCGGGAGACGCTCTTGGACGTCTTGGCAGGCCTGGCCGACGAAGACCTCAACACTCCAACCCCCAAAGGCGCTCCCGACTTTTTGGCCGACTTCGGCGCCGTCTTCCAGGCCGCGGCCTGGCACGAAGGTCTGCATACCGGCCAGGTGTCGGTGGTTCACCGCGCCCTGGGCAACCCGCCGCTAGTGCCGGGTCAGCGGTGATTTAGCGAGCCGCCTTCGCCGCGTGCTCCGCTACCAATGCGATCAGCTTGTGCCGGTCGATCGGCTTCGTGAAGTAGTCGTCGCAGCCGGCCTCCAGGCAGCGGTTGCGGTCGCTGGCCATTGAATGGGCCGTCAAGGCGATGATCGGCTGCGCATATCCGGCCCCCCGAAGCTGGCCGGTAGCGGTGTAGCCGTCCAAAATCGGCATTTGCATGTCCATCAGAACGACGTCGAACGGCCCGGCCGAACGGCCCGGCCCCAGGATCGCGTCGACCGCTTCCCGGCCGTTTTCCGCCAGCGTCACCTGGGCGCCTGCCTTGGTCAGGATATAGGTGATCAGCCGCTGGTTGTCGGGGCCGTCTTCCGCCAATAGCAGTCGCAGCCCAGCCAGCGGCGGTCCGGTCGCGTCCGCGGCGTCGCATTCGAGCGGGAACGATACGGCTGGGGCAGCCTTGGTGTGCGGTTGAGCAATCGATTCCTCAGCCTGGTCGGCCAGCACTGTCACGGTAAACGTGCTGCCATGGTCGGGCCGACTGGCGACTGTGATGTCGCCACCCAGCAGGTTGGCCAAGTGTTTGCTGATCGCCAGCCCTAGCCCCGTGCCGCCGTATCGCCTCGATGTCGACGAATCGGCCTGCGAATAAGGTCGGAATAACCGTTCTACCGCCTCTGGCGCCATGCCGATGCCGGTATCCTGGACGTCGAATTGGAGGCGAACCTGGCCCGGCAGTCCGGCCGTTTCCCGCAGCCGCACGGCAACGCCGCCGTGGTGCGTGAACTTGATGGCGTTGCCCACCAAGTTGAACAGAATCTGTCGCAGCCGCGTCGGATCGGTCTTGACCAATCGGGTCAGCGCCAGGGAGCAATCCACATGCAGCGTGAGCCCCTTGGCCTGGGCGCGGACCTGAAAGCGCAGTTGGACGTCGTGAACAATTTGGGCGGGCGAGCAAGTCACCGGCGAGATTTCCAGCCTTCCCGCCTCGATCTTCGAGAGATCCAAAATGTCATTGACCACCGTCAGCAAGTGCTCGCAGTTTCGCTGCATGGCCTGAAGTGCCTCACGGCGGTGGGGGGGCGCCCGGTCGAGCCCCTCCTCGTTCACCAACAAGTCCGCATAGCCCAAGATGGCGGTCATCGGAGTGCGGATCTCGTGGCTCATATTGGCCAGGAAGTCGCTTTTGACGCGAGAGGATGCCTGGGCCGCGTCCCGAACCTGCTTCAGCCCGGCCACCGCCTCAACCTGCCGCTGCACGTCCTGGCCGAAATACACCACCGGGTCGGCAGCCGGCTCCCCCTGGCCCTCGGCTCGAGTCCAAGCGACCCACAGGTTCGAACCACCGTGGGCCGCCATCGGTAGTTCGACCGCGGCGTCGCCCGGCTTGGCGCAGCGAAGCGCGCCTAGCGCTTCGCTGCTCGCGCCCCGTGCGGCGAGCAACTCCCACCAGTCGTGCCCCACCAGGCCCGCCAGGTTCTCCACCAACAGGCGCTGTGCGGCTGGGTTGGCGTGCGTCACCACTCCATCGGCCCGGACGACCACGACGGCCAGCGGTGCGCCGCGCCACACCAACGCCAACGGAACGGCCGGCGCGGTCGACGCAACCACTGTCGCCGGACCGGCGGACTCGGAATTCTGCTGCGGTGCTGCCAAGGGATCTGTCATGCCGACCCGTCACGCTAGGAAATTTCACTACGAACGAACACTTCCCCGCCGGTTGCGTAAACAAGCGTAGTTCAAAATGCCGCGGCGGGGCCGGGTTGCAACGCCTGGGAAAAACGTAAAGCCGCCTGTGACCGCCCGCGGCCGCCTGGCAACAGACTAAGTGAAGACCCCTACCGCTCGTCCGTCCGACGCATGTCGGCGGCGACGGCGCCGACCGCAGCGGAAATTCCTGCGGTGCGGTCTATAGGACCGCAGAGCTTGTGGAATCCTGAAAATGTCGCTGATCCCACGAATTCGCCCGATTGCCTCGTTCGCTAAACAAAGCATAATTGAGAAGACGCCCGCCCGATTTTCTCTTCTCCAATTCCCCACCTTCACTTCGGGGGACACCACCATGTTTCGCCACTGTGTGCATTTCGTCGTCGCGCTTTCGCTTGTATCCGCCACGTTTCTGACCGCTCAACGTTTGACCGCAACGCCTGCCGATGCAGCGCCCACGGTCGCCGTAGAAAACGCCGCCGCGCCGGTCGATGCTGACCCCACGGAGACTCGCGATGAACTGTCGCTGCACACCGGCGATCGGTTCTGGGGCCTGTACGTAGGAGGCGTAATTCCCTGCTCGACGATGTTGGTCAAGGGGGGCGGCTACCTGGTGATGCTCGCCCCGAACCACGATCAGAAGGCGAGTTGCTTCTTTCACGTGAAGGAAGCCAAGCAGATCGAGTTCCACGGCCGCCGCTTCCGCTTGGAAGTGGTCGGTCAGGATCAGGTTCGCGTGGTCCGCGAGGCAGCCCAAGTAGCGTCCACGTCGTAGCGATCCACGAGGCGATTCGACCGCCTTCGATCCGAAAACAACCGGCCGCGGCAAGCCACTTGCCGCGGCCGATTTCGTTGGCCGGCCAACACGCATGCTTACTGAGTTGCGGGGGCCGCCGACGCCTGTTCCGCGGCGGCTGGCGCCAGCGTGGCCAAGTAGGCCACCAGGTCGGCCACCTCCTCGTTCGTGGCGGTGTCGAGCAGCCCGGTTGGCATCAACGACTGCGTGCTGTCGGCTAGCTGCAGGAACTCGTCCGCCCCCACGCGAATCGTCGTGTCGATGCCGGTTTGGATGAGCGTTCCCTCGGGCGATTCGTAGACGACCAACCCGTGGTACACCTGGCCGCTCCGTGTCACGAGGAGCTTGGCCCGGTACAGCGGCGAGACTTCGCGGTTGGGATCCACAATGGCCGCCAACAAGTCTTCGCGCGACAGTCGACCGGCCACGCCGATCAACTCCGGTCCCAGCCGACTGTTGCCCGAGTGGCACCGATGACACAGTTGCTTTTCGTAAACTAGTTTGCCTCGTCCGGCGTCGCCGGCTGCCCAACGGATTTCACGAACTCGGTCTTGCCATTTGCCCGCGCTGTTGGCGCCCAAGCCAGCCAACTGTCGCGCTTGATCGGGATATCGCTTGGCAAACCAGGCGTACCAGCGATCGCAAAGTGAAAGCACCTCCGCCACCGGCGCGTCTTCCGGCACCCGACGTTCGGCCGAACCGCCCGTCCAACTCACCAGCAGGTACGCCAAAGTGTCGATCGTAGGCCGATACTGCTGCGCCAAGCGCTGGGCTTCTTCCTTTTGCACGGCGCCTTCGCCGGTGGTCCGCGGCAGTGCCGCTGCAAATCGCCGCAGTGCCCGAACGGTGGCGGTGATCTCCTGTTCGTCGCCCGGATCGGGCAACACCGCCAGCGACTTGGCCGCCAACCGAACGGTCTCCGCCGGCAATAGGTCCAGGCCGGCCACAAACCGGGCCCGATCCTCGGCCACTGGCGCCCGAGAAAGAACCCCTAAGATCGCCTCCCGGCCCACGCCGTCGTCGAAAACCTTGCGCAGGTGTGCAAGCGATTTGCCGTCCGGCAGCTTGCCCAGCACGCCTATCAACTCAGAGCTGTAGTCGGTCGGCGCCAGTTCCTTCGTCGAACAGGTCTCCAGCAACCGCTCGGCTGCGGTCGTCGCTGGCGCGTCGGCCATTCGAACCGCGAACAAACTGTGGTCTGGCAGGCCGAACAGCTTGTGCCCGGCCACCGCGGCCGCCAGGGTCGGGTCGAGTTGGCAAAGTTGCGAAAACGTCTGCCCCACGTGGAACGGCCAGGTGCGGCTCAGGTGCAGTTTGCCGGCTCGGAGCTTGGCGTGCAGATAGGCCAGTGTGGTGGCCGTCGCCGCGGTGAACTTGGGGGAGCGCTGGCCGGCCAATCGGGAGGCCACAATCAAATAGTGCACGTCGTCGACCGGGGTCGACTTGGCCGTCCACTGCCCCACCAGCTTTTCGAGCAATTCGGGCTGGGGCGTTTCCAACATCCCCGCCAGCCTCGACAACTCGAAGTTCAGAGCTGCGTGGTTGGTGGGAAACGCGGCGGCAATAACCCCAGCAGCCTGCTTTCGAAGCCCCTCGTCCACTTCCGCGGCCGATCGGGCTGTGTAGCCCTCCTCATGCTCCGGCCGTTGACTTCCCCCGGCCCGCACGTCGCCCAGCGCCAATTGCATCAGCCGCACCGCTTCCAGCCGGTCCAACGCGTCGGGGTCGTTCTCCACAATGGTCAGCGCCCGCTCGATACACAGTTTGACCCACGATGCCTCCCGCGCCCCCGGCCGACCCGCCATGGGATCGCTGGCCCAAAGCTGCGCCATGACCACCCGCGGCGCGGCCGCATCACGAAATCCGCATTCCCGGCCAGCGCCTCGACGTGCGCGGCGCCGAGTCCGCCGCAATTGATCACGATGTCGGCGGCGAGATCGCCGCGCGGCGTCTGCAGACGCCAGACACCGTCGCGACGCTCGGCGCGCGTCACCGGCGAGTCGCTGCGAAACGCGACGCCGTTGCTGACCGCGTCCAATGCGTAGGCATAGGGCGTCGAGAAGGGATCGACGATGCCCTCCTCTGGTTCCCAGATCGCAGCGATCGCGCCGGGCGCGAGATGCGGCGCGCGGCGATAGATCTCGTCGGCGCCGACCAG
>CAYWTU010000291.1:0-5795 GCA_964461275.1 uncultured Pirellulales bacterium
TGGTTGCCTTCACCGAAGGGCCCGCCTACCACGCCGACGGCAGCGTCTATTTCAGCGACGTGGCCAACAACCGCATCATGCGCCGCGATGCCAAGGGACAAACGCGGGTGTTTCGCCAGCCGTCCGGACGCGCCAACGGGCTGGCCTTCGACGCACAAGGGCGGCTGGTGGCCTGTGAAGGGGCCGACGAAGGAGGAAATCGCCGCGTCACCCGGACCGAATTGGACGGCACGCTGACCGTTCTGGTCGATCGTTATCAAGGCAAACGGTTCAACAGCCCCAACGATCTGACAATTGATTCGCAAGGGCGAATCTACTTTACCGACCCACGCTACGGGGCGATGGATGACCTGGAGCAGTTCGACGCCCAAGGGAAACCGATTGAGGCGGTTTATCGAATCGACCCCCAAGGACTCATCGAGCGACTCTCGACCGGCAATCTCCAACGACCAAACGGCATTGCCGTCTCGCCCGACGGCCGGACGCTGTTCGTCGTAGACAACAACACCAGCGCGCCCAACGGCAATCGTAAGGTGTGGCGGTTCGCCTTGACGGGCGAAGGGCAGATCGAACCCAAGAGCGAAAAATTGCTGCACGATTTTGGCCGCGGACGAGGAGGAGACGGCATGGCGCTCGATGCTCGCGGCTGGCTGTTTGTGACGGCCGGCTTGAACTACGCCAACCCGCCGGTCGAGACGGACGAAGTGGCGGCCGGCGTTTATGTGTTTACGCCTGAGGGTAAGCCGATGGGGCTCATTCCCGTGCCGCTCGACATGGTCACCAATTGCACGTTCGGTGGGCCGGACCTGAAGACACTGTTCATCACGGCCGGGCATCAACTGTTGAGCGTGCCGGTGAACGAGCCAGGCTATTGCCTATGGCCCAAGCGTGAAAGCCGACCTGCAGCCACGAAATAGCCATCGGCGTCTCTGCACGAACTATCGGTCGCCGGAGCCTTTCGACGACCGGGTCGGGGCGCCGTGACCCTGTGCGGCGGCGGCTGGCACTGCCGTCTGCGCAGCATCGATGCGCATCACGCGGCCGTCGCCGGTTTGTTTCCAGGCGGGCGCCGTCGGGGCTCCGCCCGGCTCGCAAGTCGGCTGCTCCATCACATCCAGCAGCGTCGGCTTGTCCCCGCGGTGAAAAAACGTGCCATGACACTCGACCACGTGCCGGGCATATTCCGCGTTGTTCTCGACCAACAGCGCGTGCAGCGGCAGCAAATTGAAATGCGGCACGGCCGGATAGAGGTGATGCGTCAGATGCGCGTCCTGGCCATACACGAAAATCGCCCACCGCGAAAACCTGCCCGCGAACACCACGCGGCTGTTCGTCAGCTTGCCGTCGTCGGCGTTCGCGTGCTGATACAGGTCGCGCAGCAACATGTAGTAGGGAAAGCTGGTGAACAGCGGCAAGACCCAGAAAAGCCAAAAGTAGACGCCCCAATCGGTCCCCGTCAGCAGATAGGCCGCCGCGATGGCCGTCTCCAACAGTGTGAGGTGTCCCAGCCGCATCGCGCTGGTCAACCGGCTGGAATACACGGGGCGAATCGGCGATTGATAGAACCAAGCTTCGGGCAGGCGATCGATCGCGGCGCAGGCCGCCAACCACAGCGCCGGAGCCGCAACGGCTAACTGCGCGAGCGTTCCAAAGTAGGCGATGCCTCCCAGCACGGCGACCATCACCGCCACATAGGCCACTCCCAGCACACTGGTCAGCCGTACGTTGCCCGCCACCCGCGGCTGGTTTTGCGCTTGATCCTGGCCGTAGGGATGCAACCCGTTGCCCAGCGAGGTGACATAAATGTTGTCGATCATGTACCGCAGAAAGGCTGGGGGCCAGAAGATGCGGACGTAAAAGCGATAAATGAACTGCCAACGCGACATTGGAAACTGATCCATCATCCGCGTCCGGCCCAGATTCAATAGTTCCGGATCGCGCTCCCAATCGTTGGTGTAGTCGTGGTGACCGAGGTGGATCACGCGGTACTGATGGGTAGTCGAGAACAGTGGAAACATGCAAAGCCAGTCCGACGCCAACTCGTTGGCCAACCGATTTTTGAACAGGATGTAATGCGAACCCTCGTGCGCTAGCCCTGCCAGCCGATGCTGCACGCCTCCCACCAGAAACACCGCCACCGTCACTACGGGGATGTTCCAGGCCCAGGCCAGCCCCCAGTCTGCCCGCAGATGGCAAAACGCCACGGCAGGGATCACAATCGCCGCCAGCGTCAGGTAGTCGAGCGCGAGATACTTGAGGTTGCTGTGGTTGTCGATGAACCGCAGCGGATGCACCAGCGCGTTGAGCCGGCGATCGTTGAGCGTTTTGCCGAGTTGCTTGGCGCGCATGGGCGCCCCCCTTTCCCGCAGCGCAACGGCCACGATGTGGATCTTGGTGTGAACTCAAACGCCTGCCGGACCGGCCCGCGGGGCGAGCCTTTCCCTTGTCCACTGCCGCCGTGCCTTGTTTCTTATCGGGCGACGGCGGGTATCATGTGGACAGATGCGCGGCCCCGCCGCCGGTGGCAGGCCGCAAATCTTGCGCCGTCGGCAAATCTTTCCCAAGTTTTTTTGATCCATTTGAAGGGAAGCTACGACGATGCCCCATTCTGCGGACGTTGTTTTTCGGTCGCCGCTGACCCATTCCCCGACCCGACGATTGGCGGTTGTTGCCGCGCTGGCCGAGTTGGTCGCTGCAGCTTGGTTGCCAGTTGCGGCCAGGGCTGTGGAGTTGGTCGAAGTCCGCAAGATTTGGGACCAGGCCCCCCACAGCGCGTTTACCGACTTAATACGCCATGGCGATCACTGGTTGTGCGCCTTTCGCGAGGGTCGAGGCCACGTCTCGCCTGACGGCACAATTCGGATCATCGAGTCCATCGACGGTAAGTCGTGGAAGTCGTGTGCCCACATCGCATCGCCTACCGGCGACCTGCGCGATCCCAAGCTTTGCCTAACGCCCGACGGCCAACTCATGCTCACCACGGCCGCCGCGCGCCGCGCACCCGACGACCCAATGCACCAAAGCGTGGTCTGGTTCTCGTCCGACGGCCGCCAATGGTCCGAGGAGCTTCCTGTCGCCGAGCGGAATTACTGGCTGTGGCGAGTCATCTGGCACAAGGGATTGGCCTACGGAGTTGGCTATCGCACGCAGGCCGAAAAGCGCGGCACGCGACTGTACCGCAGCCGCGACGGACGGCAGTGGGAAACGCACGTCGCGGAGCTGTTCTCACAGGGCTACGCCAATGAAAGTTCCATCGTCTTCCTGCCCGACGAATCGGCGCTATGTTTGCTCCGCCGCGACGGCCAGCACAATTCCGCGCAATTGGGTTCCGCCCAGCCCCCCTACGAATCGTGGACCTGGCGCGATCTAGGCAAGAACATCGGTGGGCCGCACATGCTCCGCTTGGCCGATGGCCGGATCATCGCCGCCGGACGGTTGTACGACGGCCAGGTTCGGACGGCCTTGCTGTGGATCGATGCCGCGGCCGGCACGGCCACCGAGTGCCTTGCGCTCCCCTCCAGCGGAGACTCGAGCTACCCGGGCCTGGTTTGGCACGAGGGCTTGCTGTGGGTCAGCTACTATTCGTCGCACGAAGGCAAGGGTGAGATTTATCTGGCGAAGGTCCGGCTTTGATACGGCGCTTGCCCGTGGCAACCGGCTGCAAGGGCGATAATGATCGAACATGAAAGGCCGCCAAACAACCTGCCAACGTTCTTAAACAGCCCCGCACGATCCCGAGAGGATTTTCGTCGTAGTGGCGGCGTCTCGCCGCCAAGCGCTTCGCAGTGGAAGTCTTCGAAGCGATTCGCGGCGGTGGGACTCCGCCGCTACGGTTTGCAGGACTCTAATAAGCGTGTCGCTGACGGAAGCCGCGCCACAGCGTCAGACAGAGAATCTTCAAATCCAGCCGCAACGACCAGTTGGCCACGTAATACAAGTCGTGTTCCAACCGCCGCCGCAGCGAGCTGTTGCCCCGCCAACCGTTCACCTGGGCCCAGCCGGTGATGCCCGCCTTGACGAGATGTCGCTGACAATAAGTGGGCAGGTGTTGGCTGAACTGCTTGATGAACACCCTCCGCTCCGGCCGCGGACCCACGAGGCTCATATCTCCCCGCAAGACGTTGAACAATTGCGGCAGTTCGTCCAGGTTGTACCGGCGCAGTAGTCCACCCAGTGGCGTGCAGCGCGGATCATTGGCTTGGGCCCAGACAGGTCCAGTGGCCAACTCCGCGTCCACGCGCATACTGCGGAATTTGTACAGCGTGAAAGGCTGGCCACGCAGACTGGCCCTGCGTTGTCGGTACAACACGGGCCCGGGGCTGGTGAGTTTCACCAGCCCCGCAATCGACAGCATCAAGGGCCCGAGCGCCGCCAGCGCCGCCGTAGCCAGTGCCAGGTCCATCGCCCGTTTGGCCGCCCGCGCCCAGCCACGATGCGGGTTCTCGCGCAACGACAATAGCACCAGGCCGTCGAGTTCAAAGCTGCGAACCTTCACCCCGGCCAGGTTGGGCACCTCGGGCGCCAGTTGCACGTCGACCAGCAAGCCCGACAAGGTGCGATAAATCACCGGCAACCGCTGGTACTGTGACAACGGCAAGGCGACGAACACATGGTCCACGTCGTGACGAGTCACCACGTCTGCCAAATCATCCAGGCGGCCCAATAGGGGGATGCCCGCCGCCGCCGTTGTGTCCCCGGTCGGTTCGTCGATGAACCCCACCACTTCCAGACCGGTCCACCTCTGGCGGCGCAATGTTCTGGCCAACCGGCGACCAACCCGGCCGCCACCCACAATCACCGCCCGGCCGTAGTTAAGCCCCCGCGCGCGCAGCAGTCGCAGCAACATCCACAACAGTCGGCGGCTCACGACCAGGGCCGTCGCGTTGAGCCCCAAAAAGACCGCCAACGCCAGCCGCGACTCATACAACTCGCGGCGATAAAAAATGGCGGTGGCGGCCAGCAGGAACATCAGGCCGCTGGCCTGCCCGATCACGCCCAGCTCGCGCGGGAGCTGCCGCAGGCGATGGATTTCGTACAGGCCACAGACGCGGTAGGCGATCGTCGCTGACACCAAGATCAGTGGAAGTGCCTGCAGAACGTGCGACAGCGCCGGAACGCCGTGCGGAGAATTCCACGCCGCGAACCGTAAGTAGTACGCGCCCAACCAGGCGGTGGCAGTCACCGTCAGATCGGCCCACAAAAAAACCCAGGCCAGCTTCTGGCCATGTCGGCGGTACATCCTTGTACCTCGCGCGGAGCGTCGGTCGTCGTGCCGACGGCCCCGAACTTCCCGGGGCCGTACTCCCCGTTTGTAGCACGTTGCGGCCGGTCGCGGCAACGCGAGCTACGGCTTGCCCGCGTCGGATGAATCATCCCGCCCAGCGGGCAAACCTTTGCGCTGAGGACCATTTGGCGTAGCATTGGGGCGGCTGGAGTAGCCTGACAAAACAGAGAATCTGGGACACCCTTGGGCCCCTAGGACCGACATGAACCAACTGCGTGTGGGCTTTATTGGCGCAGGCCGGATGGCGACCGCATTGGCCAAGGGGCTCGTCGACCGTCAACTTGTCTCGCCCCAATGCTTGGCGGCCAGCGACCCTATGCCGGCCGCCCTAGAGGCCTTTGCCGCCATGACCGGCGGCGCACAATGCGGCAACAATTTCGAGGTTGCCAACCGGTCCGAGGTGCTGTTCCTGGCGGTCAAACCGCAACAGATGCCCGACGTGATAGCGCAGCTCAAGGGGCACCTCACCGAGCAGCACCTGCTGATTTCGATTGCGGCAGGGGTCCGGCTT
>CAYWTU010000292.1:0-5795 GCA_964461275.1 uncultured Pirellulales bacterium
TGTAGATTTCCGCGACCTGGGCGTTGCCGAACAGGCCGGGGCTGCCGGTGAGGTTGGGCGACTCGTCGATCGCTTCGATCAGCCATTCCTTGGGCTCAGGCTCGCCACGCTTCCAAACCTTGCCCTTGAGCACGGCCTTGTCTCCCAGGGCCTGCCGCAGGGCCTGGCCGAAGCAAATGCCCACATCCTCAACGGTGTGATGCTGATCGACGTGCAAGTCGCCGTCGGCCCGCACCATCAGGTCGAGCGCGCCGTGTCGCGCCAAGAGCGTCAACATGTGGTCGAAGAAACCGACGCCGGTGTGGATGTCGCCCGCCCCGGTTCCGTCGAGGTCGAGGCGCAATTCGATTTTGGTTTCGGCGGTCTGACGCTGGATGTGTGCCGTGCGAGACATTAGTAACCAGTTTAAGTGGATGGTGACGAACCGGCAATGATCGTGCCACGATCGTCGCGCTCGACGCGTTACAACAAACCTCGCAGCACAGCCAACAAGGCGTCAACTTGTTCGTCGCTGCCCACCGAAATCCGCAACCCGTCGCCCCAGCCGGGATAGTCCATATAGCGCACCAGAATTTGGTTGGCCCGCAGCGCGTCGAACAACGGCTTGACCGGCCGCGTGGGGTGCGGACACCAGACGAAGTTGGCCTGCGACTCGACGGCCGCGAAACCCAGGCCGCGCATGGCGTCGGTGAGGCGGCGGCGGGTGGCCAGAATCTTGCCCCGGGTCTCGGCCAGCCAGGCCTGATCGTCGATGGCCGCGGTGGCGGCGGCGATCGCCAACGCGTCGCAGTTGGCCGGGTCCTTGACCTTCATCAAGCCGGCGATGACGTGCGGCTGCGCGATGACAAATCCAAACCGGATGCCCGCCAAGGCGTACGACTTGCTCAGCGTGCGGGTGATGAGAATCTTTTCGCTGCGGTGGACCAGGTCCAGACAATTCGTGTCGGCAAAGTCGGCGTAGGCCTCGTCGACCAACAGCGGACAGGGCAAGCGCTCGGCCAATTCCAACACCCGCGCTGGCGGAATCACCGTCCCCGACGGACTGTTGGGATTGGTGAGGTACGCCAGGCGCAAATCGGGCGCGGCGCCGGCGAACGCGTCGGGCAGCGACCAATCGGCATGGAAGCGAACCTCTTCCGACCGGGCGCCCTGAATCTCGGCCAACGTCTCGTAGAAAATGTAACTGGGATACGACAGGCGGATGAGTTGCCCTTGGCCCACGAAGGCCCGCGTGCAGATGGTGAGGATGTCGTCGCTGCCGTTGCCGCAGAGGAGCCAATCACGCGTGACGCCGTATAGCGCCGCGGCCCGGTCGCGAAAGGCGTTGGCCTTGGTGTCGGGGTAGCGCTGCAGTCCGCGGGCCAGTGCGGCTTGGATCGCCCGATCGACCGCGGCCGACTCGCGGTACGGATTTTCGTTGGTGTTGAGCTTGATGACCTTGGTGGTGGTCGGCTGCTCGCCCGGCACGTAGCCGGCCATCGCGTCAATGTTGGGGCGAAAAAAGCTCATGGCGAAGGGCGACGGATTATTTCTTTTCGGCGTTAGGCTTCTTTTCGGCGCTTTGCAGACGGACGGCCACGCTGGCCCAGTGGGCGGTCAAACCTTCGGTTTCCGCCAACCGGCGAACGTGCGGCGCCTCGACGGCCAGGCCTGCGGGCGTAAATTCAATCACGCTGTGTCGGCGCAAAAAGTCGTTGGCCGACAGACCGCTGGCGAACCGGGCGGTGCCGCCGGTGGGCAAGACGTGCGACGGGCCGGCCACATAATCGCCCAGCGCGACGGTGGAATAGTTTCCCAGGAACGCGGCGCCGGCGTGTGGAATTCTTTGGAGCAATCGGCGTGCCTCTTCAGGGTTCTCGCCGCCGACAGCCAGATGTAAGTGTTCGGGCGCCAGCCAGTTGGCCAGGTCGGCCGCCTGCGCCGCGTCGGCGGCTAGCACCAGTGCGCCGAATTGTTCGAGGCTCTCGCGGGCCAAGTCGCCACGGGCCAAAGCGCCCGTCTGCCGGTCGAGTGCGGCGGCCGTCTCTCGCCAGACGGGCTCGCTCCAGGTAATCAAGATGCTGGCGCCCGGAGAGTGCTCGGCCTGCGCCAACAGGTCGGCGGCGATGAAATCGGGCGGCGCCAGGTCGTCGGCCACAATGACCACTTCACTGGGACCGGCGATTGAGTCGATATCGACTTCACCGTAGACCAGTTTCTTGGCCAGGGCCACGAACATGTTGCCGGGTCCGACGATCTTATCGACCCGCGGCAGGCCCTCGACGCCGTAGGCCAAGGCGGCCACCGCCTGCGCACCGCCCACGCGATAGACCTCGCGGATGCCCAGCTCGTGACAGGTTGCCAACAGGTCGCGGTTGAACGCGCCGAACGGCGTGGGAGGCGCCACGAGGGCGATTTCGCCTACGCCGGCGGCCTGCGCCGGCACGGCGGTCATCAAGACCGTGGAAGGGTAGGCCGCGGCCCCGCCGGGGACGCACACGCCGACGCGCTTCAGCGGCACGTAGCGCTGCGAAAGGCGGACGCCGCTAGGGCTGTCGCACTCGACGCTGCGGTGCAAAATGGCGGTTTGAAATGCCAGGATATTGTCGCGAACATGCCGCACGGTGGCCAAGAATTCGGCAGAAGCGGCGGCGTGACTGGCGGCCAGTTCGTCGAGCGGGACGCGGAGTGTGTCGGCAGCGACGTCGGCCTTGTCGATCCGCCGAGAATAATCGAGCACGGCGGCAAGCCCCTGCTGGCGAACGTCGTGACAGATGCGCTCGACCACCTGCGTCGGAGAAAGAGGCTGGCCAAACACGTCGATCGTCCGCTGCCGGCCGGCCGGACTGACGATATCGCCGCGGGGACTCAGTCGGTCGCGCAGCTCCGCCAGGGCTTGGCGAGGGTCGACCTGGCGATAATCGAGCTGGCGCATGGCGGAACGACGGAGTTGGCTGGTTGGGGGGGCGGCGAAACGGCCATTGTGATCGCCGACCGGGCCGGCCGGAAGGGGCAGCGCGGCGGGGCCAATAGCCCCGACACGGCCGCTGCGAGAAAGGTTCCCCAGCGGTTTCATCGCCGCCGGCCGCTTACCGGCCGAAAGCGCTCTACTCCCGCGCCTTCGCCGCGTCCGCGATTTCGAGCAAACGCTGGCGGTCTTTTTCCGGGGCGCGCCGCAGAACCTCGCCCAAGAGTTCCTTGATGTTCCGCGGATTCTGGCCCAGGTCGCCTTTACCAATGCGCGACTTTGATTCGACGCGAACGATGCTCCCCTCGACCCCGGCCAAAACGTGAACCGTCACGTCGTCCTGATAGCGCATCAGGCCGGTCGTGCGGACCAAGCGAAACGTCGTCTCTTGCTCGGTCCGCGCCGGTTCGCCCTCCTCGCGCCAGCGAGCAAGGCCGGCCGCGGCCGAACGAACCAACTCGACCGTTTCGTCCATGGATAGCGAGATCATCATCGGCCGCAACAGGGGGTCGTCGGCCAACGGCGAGGTCTCAGCCGTATTCTGCGACAGGTCGCGCGACCAATCGTCGATCAGCCAGGCGTTGTACAACAACATGGCCAACAGCCCCAGCGTGATCAGCATGCTCAAGAGTCCCATGGCGCTGCGGCGTTTCGTTGGAGTTGGGAGCGCCTCGCATGACGGTTCGTTCGAGCCATCGGACATCTATCGGACCCTTGTACCTTGCCAGTAACGTCATCTTATACTAAATGACCTGGCGTGATCATGGGAGAAACGCACCTCCGCGGCGATTCTCTACCGCGTGGCCGTGCGCGAGGCGAAAAGGGCCGCGGCCTCCGCGGTTCCAAACGAAACAGCCGGCTTACGCCGGCCGCTCGCCTTCCACAATGACCGTGCGTGAGGCGAAAAGGGCCGCGGCCTTTTGAGCAGGGCCGGCCGGGCCCAAAATGCCATCCAGCAGCGGCCGCCAGCCGGCCGCATGGGCGCGGACCCAAGCGGCGGCGCGCCGGTAGTCGTCGCCCGGCACAAACAGCGCCGCGCCGAGAAGCATGGAGAGCGTGAACAACTGCACGCCCGGGATCAACAGGGCAATGCCCACGTGCAGAGCGGAAATGCCCGCCAGGACCCACAATCGCGTGCGTGGAAACCAGACCAGCACCGGGTAAGCCGCCTCGATGAGCAGCGTTCCCCAGGTCATCGCCTTGATGAAAAGCCCGCCGCACGCCAGTGTCAACCAGGGCATATTGCCGCGGACCCACCACATGTCGCTGGCCACGGTCCAGTGCATGGCCTCGCCGGTCACCCAATCCCAGTCCTGCACGATCTTGTACGGCAGACTGATGACGTAGACCAGCAAGATGTGAAACTGCATCATGCGAATCGGCCAGATCGTGGCGGTGCGGGCCGGCCTGTGGCGGGCCAGCCAGGCGTCCACCGACAGCGCTTGTCCCCACGGCGCGAAGCAGCCGTAGATCAGCAGCAGCCGGGCGATCATGTCGTCGCCGTGTACGGTCACCGGCGTGTGGTTGATCATGGAAGTGACCAGCGCCAACAGCGCGAAGCTGGCCAACCGCGAGCAGAACCCAATCAGCAGCGCCGCTGAGCCGAACACGCCCAGTAGCCAAAACGCCCGCACCGGCACGCGGTCGCGAAGGATGTGGAACAAATTCCAATCGTCGACGAAGCGGCGATCATCCAAGTCGTGGTCGACGAACGACATGATCCCGTCGGCGGCATAATACCGTTCCCAGTTGGCGTCGAGCGCCAGGAAAGTGTACAGCAGCAAGAAGCCCAGGCCGATGCGCGTAACGGCCGAGGGCAGCGGGTCGCAGGCCGCAAAGAAACAGCGATTCCAGGCGTTGAGCAGCGTTTTCATCGCGGGTTCCTCGCCAACGAGGGCGTGGAAGTGGGAATTTCAAACCGATCGAGCAGTTGCGTGCCGATGCGTTGGTCCCAAAGTTGTTGCTTCTCCCGCGCTTCCTTTGGCGGCAGGATCGGCTGGTGTCCTAGGTCCCAACGAACGGCCTTGATGGTCATGCCGGCATAGGTGGGAAACTGCCGGGCGATGTACCGCGAGTAAGCTTCGCGCGCCGGGCGATTGGCGTACAGATTCAACTCGAACTTGTCCTCCTTGATGTCCATCGTGGCCCGTTGCCAAACGGTGCGGCCCGATTGATTCGGCAGCGGCAGATCGACCAGTTTGGTCGTCGTGCCGTCGGAATATTCGCCGCGGATCGTATACCACCAGTTGAAGCGGCTCTGAAAGCCGAACATCATCCAGCGGTTGTCGATGCCGAGGATATGGGCGTAACACCGAACTCGCCATTCGGCGATTTCTACTCGCCACGAAGCATGGGGCGAAAGGGGCTGGCGAACCTTTTTCCAAAGGTCCTGGCGCCATTCCACCGGCAGGTTCAGGTACAGGACAATTGCCAGGTTGGCGGCGCACCAGGCGCTGATGACGACTCGTCGGACAAGCCGAAGCCGATCCGAAAACGTGTGCGAGGCCTGCGTAGACATGACGGCGCCTTGGGCGTGTTGAGGATTTGCAACGGTTACACAAACTTAGATCACAATTCGCCCGCCTGTGGCGAAAAGGCAACAATCCGATCCTTGGAACGTGAGCAGCGTTCAACACGCGCATGAAAAAGCGGGGCGCTGAGCCCATTCGAGCTCAGCGCCCCGCGAGTCGGGCCACATACAGACGACGCAGCGCCGGTTGCGCTGTATCGGGCATCACCACTCCAGCGACCGAACTAAACTCCACCGCCAAGCCAAGGCGGCGGTGGTGGCGGCGGTGGCGGCGGTGGCGGTGGTGGCGGTGGTGGCGGTGGCGGCGGCGGCGGTGGT